>NZ_JBEPDB010000007.1:0-153865 GCF_040300025.1 Dactylosporangium sp. NPDC000555
GGCGGTGTGACGGTGCGGAGCGCGGGCTGCCGTCCGACGACGGCGGCGTAGCGCCGCACGGCGTCGACGCCGTCGCCGACCACCCCGGGGATCGGCGGCAACTGGTCGACGAGTGGGGCCAGCGCGTCGTACACCTCGACTGCGCTGGCCGGCCGGTCTTCCGGCCGTTTGGCCAGTAGCGCGTGCACCAGATCGTCGAGCGCTACTGGCGTATCGGGGCGGACTTCGGAAGGGCGTGGCGGCGGGTCGCTCAGTTGGTGTCGCAGCGTGGTCACGGTACTTGCGCCGTCGAACGGCGCCTGGCCGGTCAGCAGGTGGGACAGCGTGCCGCCAAGGCCGTACAGGTCGGCGCGGTGATCGGTGGGCTCCCCCAGGACCTGCTCGGGCGCCATGTACCCGACCGTGCCCGGGCTCTCGCCGGTCCGGGTGATCCGGGAGTAGCGGTCGTCGTCGCGTATCACGGCCACGCCGAAGTCGAGGACCTTCACGGCGCCGCTCGGCTCCAGCATGACGTTGCTCGGCTTGAGATCCCGATGCACCAGACCAATGCCGTGGGCAGCGATGAGCACGCTGCTGATCTGCGCCCCGATGGCAGCCACCCAGGCGATCGGCAGGGGGTCCTGCTCGGCGGTCAGGTCCGCCAGGGTAATCCCCTCGATCCGCTGCAGGACGAGGAAGAGGCGCCCGTGGTCTTCGCCAAGGTCGAAGATGGCAGGTACGCCAGGATGGTCGAGCCGTGCGGTCAGCAGCGCCTCACGACGGAATCGCAGTGCGAGGTCCGAGTTCGTCGCGGCCAGCGACTTGACGATCACGGGGCGGTCCAGCAGCGTGTCCCAGGCCCGCCAGACTTCACCCATGCCGCTGTGGGCCAACGGGAGACGATCCACAACGTATCGGCCCTTGAGGCGTGCGTCCGCCATCACGTCCGTCAGCTTACCGGCGCCATCGCCCACAGCCGGAGTCCGTGAGCCGTTCGGTGGATCAACCATCGGCCATTCGTGAACTGTGTAGAGAGCTATCTTGCTTGTAGCTAGTGTTCACAATATGCTGACGTCGAACAGCTGGACGGGTTCTCGGGGAGGGGACGGCGTGGCCGAGCTGGGCATCGATCGGGAGTTTCTGCGCCGCTACGCCAGACTGCCCCGACCCGTGCAACGGGCGGTCGACGCGGCGATTGTCAAGTTCGCCGAGCACACCCAGGCCGGCCTGCACCTGGAAAAGCTGACCGGTGCGCGCGACCCGAACGTCCGCACCATCCGGATCACGGACTTCTGGCGCGGAATCGTGCTGGCGCTCGGCGGCGCAAAGTACCTTCTGCAGGACGTGCTGCCGCACGATGACGCCAACGCCTACGCGGTGAGCCGGATCTTCTCGGTCAACCAAGCGCTGGGCGTCCTGGAGGTCCGCGACCAGGTGGGCATCGAGGATTTCGCGCGCACGCTGCCGGTCGCGCCACCCGCCGAGGGGCTGCTTGACCGTGTGTCCAACGCCGACCTGCGCCGGCTGGGCGTTGACGCCGGCCTGTTCCCGTTGCTGCCGCGGATCAACTCCGACGAACAGCTGGAGAGCCTGTGCCGGCTGCTGCCCGAGGCCCAGCGCACCGCCCTGACCGGGCTGGCTGCTGGAATGTCCCCGGACGAGGTCTTGCAGGAGGTGATCGGGTTGATCCTCGCCGGCGAGGAGCCCGGCAAGGTCGACACCGGTGATCTGGAAGCGGCCGCCCGCCGCACGCCGGACCGGATCGCGTTCGTCTCCGGTCCGGTGGAGCTGGCCGCCATCCTGGCCCGCCCGTTCGACCTCTGGCGGACATTCCTGCACCCGACCCAGCGCGATGTCGCCTACCGTGAGGTCTACAGCGGCCCGGCGCTGGTCACCGGCAGCGCGGGCACCGGCAAGACCGTCACCGGCCTGCACCGCGCGGTTTTCCTCGCCGGCAGGCTGCCGGACGACGGCTCGAAGGTGCTGCTCACCACGTTCACCCGCGCGCTGGCCGAAGCGCTCGGCAAGCAGCTGTATCGGCTCACCGACGATGCGGCAGTGCGCTCCCGCATCGACGTGGTCAGCATCGACAAGCTGGCGTACGAGATCGTGGCCCGAGTCCGGAGAGTCACCATCGCCGGCGACGACGTCCTCGACCCGCTCTGGGACGCAGCCGCGGCGGCCGGGCCGACGTACCACAACCGGGCCGGCAAGGTGACCAGGTTCAGTGGCGCCTTCCTCCGGAGGGAGTGGGAACAGGTCGTACTGGCCCTGCAACTGGCCGGCGTCGAGGAGTACCGGGAGGCTCGGCGCAGCGGCCGCGGTGAGGGACTGCGGGCGGCGCAGCGCGACCAGGTGTGGGCTGCGATGCAGGGCGTCGCCGGCCAGCTGGCCAAGAAAGGCCTGCGCACCCACACTCAGCTCGCCGACGAGGCGGCCGAGATCGCGCGGCGCTCGGCCCCGCCGTACCGGCACGTGGTGGTGGACGAGGGGCAGGACCTGCACCCGGCCCAGTGGCGACTCTTGCGGGCGCTGGTCGCCCCGGAACCCAACGACCTGTTTCTGCTGGCCGATCCGCACCAACGCATCTACGACAACCACGTGTCGCTGGCCCAGCTGGGCATCCAGGTGCGAGGCAGGACCCGTCGGCTGACCGTCAACTATCGGACCACCCACGAGATCCTGGACCTGTCGGTGCGGGTTCTCAATGGCGACGCGGTCCTCGGTCTCGACGATCAGGACGACACCCTTCGTGGGTACCGCTCAGTCACCCACGGCGGCGCCCCCGAGGTGACCGCGCACGCCGATCGGGACGGCGAGCTCGACGCGCTGATCGAGCGTGTCGGCACCTGGCTCGACCAAGGCGTCGAGCCGCACGCGATCGGCGTCGCCGCCCGCACCGGAAGCCTGGTCAAGACCATCGGCCGGGTATTGAGCGAGGCCCACATCGACGTGGCGGACGACCGGCGCGGCGTCGACGGGGTACGGGTGTCCACCATGCACCGGATGAAGGGGCTGGAGTTCCAGTGCTTGGCCGTGGTCGGGCTGGACGCCGCAGTCCTGCCCGCGCCGAACGCGGTCACCTCGGCGGCCGAGGACCCACACGGTCACCGGCAGGACCTGCAACGCGAGCGCTGCCTGTTGTTCGTCGCGCTGACCCGGGCCCGCGACGTCCTCTATCTGTCGCACAGTGGCGCGGCCAGCACGCTCCTGCCGGCGGTGGCGTCATGAGTATCGCGACGCTGGGTGCCGGGCCGCGGCTGGGCGAGGCGGCACGATCCGTCTGGGGCAAGACCGACCGCACGGGCACGTCGCCGGTGGGCTGGCTGCCACTGTGGCGGCACCTGGCCGACGCCGCCGATGTGGCCGGGCGGCTCTGGGACGACTGGCTCAGCCCGGCGGCGCGCCGGCGAGTCGCCGATGAGCTGCCCGGCGGCGACGCCGACGGTCGCGCGCTCGCGATCTGGCTGGCCGGGGTGCACGACATCGGCAAGGCCACCCCCGCGTTCGCCATCCTGGCCCCGTTGTATGCCGAGCGGATGCGCGACCGCGGCCTTCGGTACGACTCCAGGCAGATCAAGGCCGACCGCCGCCTCGCGCCGCACGCCACCGCGGGCCACTTCGTGCTCGCCGACTGGTTGCGGCAGCAGGGCTGGGAGGACCCGGACCCGTACGCCGTCGTGGTCGGTGGGCACCACGGCGTACCGCCCACCGATGAACAGCTGAAAGGTGTGATGGCACGCCGGTACCTGCTCGGCGACGCCGCGTGGGAGGAGGTGCGGCGGGAACTGCTCACCTGGATGACCGAGCGGTCCGGAGCCGGCGACCGACTCGCCGAATGGCGGGACGCGCCGCTGTCGCAGCCGGTCCAGGCGGCCCTCACCGGCCTGGTCATCGTCGCCGACTGGATCGCCAGCGCCGAGGAGTTCTTTCCGTACATCTTGGACAGTGCCGACGCCGACCGGCTGCGTTCCGGCTGGGAACGGCTGAACCTGCCGATGCCCTGGCTGCCGGCCACTCCACCATCCGATGTGGACGAGCTGTTTGCCGCGCGGTTCGCCTTGCCGGCCGGCGCGACGCCGCGCCCGGTCCAGCGCACCGTTGCCGCGCTGGCCGTGACCATGCCGGCATCGGGCATGATGATCGTCGAGGCCGCCATGGGCGAGGGCAAGACCGAGGCCGCGCTGGCCGCGGTGGAGATCCTCGCCAGGCGTACCAACGCGTCCGGCTGCTACCTCGCGCTGCCCACCCGGGCCACCAGCGACGCCATGTTCGGCCGGATGCTGTCCTGGCTACGCCGGCTGCCCGACGCCCAGGTCGGGCGCGGCGACCGTGACGTGCGGCTCGCGCACGGCAAGGCGGCGCTCAATCCCGAGTACGACAAGCTCCGGTTCACCTCGCTGCCCAGCGGCATCGCCCAGGACGCCGGCGGCGCCGACATCGGCGTCCACGACTGGCTGGCCGGCCGCAAGCGCACCCTGCTGTCCAACTTCGTGGTCGGCACCATCGACCAGCTCCTGTTCGCCGCGCTGCGCGGCAAGCACCTCGCGCTGCGCCACCTTGGCCTCGCCGGCAAGGTCGTGGTCATCGACGAGGCCCACGCCTACGACGTGTTCATGAGCAGCTTCCTGGACAGGGCCCTCGAATGGCTCGGCGGATACGGCGTGCCCGTGGTGGTGCTCTCCGCGACGCTGCCCGCGCACCGCCGCGCCAAACTCATGGAGGCGTACGACCGCGGCCGGCTCGGCCCGCCGCCCCCACTCACGTGGCGCGACCGGGGCAAGCCGAGGCCCGACCCCTACGCCGGCCTCCGCACCGACCTGCGGTACCCGCTGGTGACAGTGTCTGGCGAACAGCGCGGCGCCACCGCGACCAGTTGCGCCGACTCGGGCCGCGGCGTCGACGTGCGGCTGCGACGCCTGGACGACGACCTGCCGACGCTGGCCGACCTGCTCCGCGAACAGCTGTTCGACGGGGGCTGTGCGCTGGTGGTCCGCAACACCGTGGCGCGGGTACAGGAAACGGCCGCGGTGCTGCGCGCCGCGTTCGGTCCCGACATTCCGGTATCGGTAGCGCACTCGCGGTTCATGGCCGTCGATCGGGCCGCGAAGGACCGCTGGCTGCGTGAGACGTTCGGGCCGCCAGGCAGCGCCGAACGCCCGCACCGACACGTCGTCGTGGCCAGCCAGGTGGCCGAGCAGTCGCTCGACATCGACTTCGACCTGCTCATCACTGACCTTGCCCCGGTAGACCTGGTCCTGCAGCGCATCGGCCGGCTGCACCGGCATCCGCGCGCCGACCGCCCGGCCCGGCTCGCCACGGCGGCCTGCTGGCTCACCGGGACCGAGTGGAACGAGGAACCGCCGCAGCCCGTACCGGGCTCGCGCCGGGTCTACCAGACCTCCACACTGCTGCGCAGCGCCGCGGTACTGCTGCCGCACCTGGACGGCGAGCCGCTGCGGGTACCGGCCGACATCGCGCCGCTCACCCAGGCCGCCTACGGCGACGCGCCGGTCGGCCCGCAGTCCTGGCAGCCGGCGATGGCCGAGGCCGAGACACGCCGGCAGGACGAGCAAGCCGACAAGGAACGGAAGGCGGACGGGTTCCGGCTGGCCGCTCTGGGCGAGCGCGGGACATCGCTGATCGGGTGGCTCTCCGGCGGCGTCGGTGACACGGACGAACGCACGGCGCAGGGCCACGTCCGCGACACCGACGGCGAGTCACTGGAGGTGCTACTCCTCGTCCGCACCCCTGACGGGTTAGTTGTTCCCCCATGGATCCCGGGGGGTGGGGAACTCGTGCCCACCGACAGTGCCCCAAGTTGGGCGCTGCAACGGCGAATCGCCAGCTGCACCCTGCCCCTGCCTAGGACGATGACCGCTCCCGAGGTCGTCGATGATGTCATCGCAGACCTGAAGGGTCGGTTCGACCTGCGCGTCTGGGAGGACAGCCCCTGGCTGGCCGACGAGCTCGTCCTCGCCATCGATGGCAACGGTCACGCGACCGTGCACACCTTCGACCTTCACTACAACTTTCATGAGGGTCTCCGTGTCACTCGGATTCAGTAGGAATCCCCGCATACACGGGGAACGGCGCTGCGACCCACTACGCCTGCGGACCATCCCTCCCACCGGAGGGAGTTGCAGCGATCTCCGGGGACGACAGCCAGACGCTACAACTCGGTGGCGTTTTATCGCAAGCTGCACTGCTTAATTCAGCGACTCAGTAGGCCTGATTAGAAAACTAGGAGAGAGGGGGTCGAGTCTTGACAAGTCGCCTGGAGATCCCGGACTTCTCGCTCGTGGATGAGGCGTGGATTCCGGTGCTGGACGCCACGGGGCAACGGCGTGACGTCTCGCTGCTGGAGCTGTTCGAGCAGGCCGGCGAGCTGCGCATGATCGCGTGTGAGCTGCCCACGCAGACGTTCGCGATTCTGCGGCTGGCGCTGGCGGTGCTGCACCGCGCCAGCGGCGGGCCGCCCGGTGAGGCCGCCTGGCGGGCACTGTGGCGGGACCGCCGGCTTCCCCTGCCCGACATCGCCGACTACCTCGGCACGTTTCGCGACCGGTTCGACCTACTTCACCCGAAGCAACCCTTCTACCAGATTGCCGACCTGCGCGCGGACAAGGGCAACACCTACGGGCTGGAACGGCTGATCGCCGACGTACCCAACGGCATGCCGTTCCTGACCGCCCGCGCCGGGCACGGCATGGACTCGATTTCGCTCGCCGAGGCGGCCCGCTGGCTCGTACACTGCCAGGCCTTTGATCCCTCCGGCATCAAGACCGGTGCGGTCGGTGATCCCCGGGTCAAGGGAGGCAAGGGATACCCCCAAGGCGTTGCTTCGGTCGGCGCACTTGGCGGCGTCTACCTGGAGGGCGGAAACCTGCGCGAGACGCTCCTGCTCAATCTGATACCCGTCGCGCCCGGCTGGCAGCGCGCCGACGAGCGGGACCTGCCGGCCTGGGAGCGGGAACCGCAGACCGCCGTCGAGGAGCCGAACGCCACCCGCGGGCCGTACGGCCTGCTGAGCCTCTACACCTGGCAGTCCCGGCGGATCCGGCTCTTCGGCGACCGCGGTGGCATCACCGGCGCCATGATCGCCTACGGCGACCAGCTCGACTGGCAGGACCGGCACCTGCTGGAGCCGATGAGCGTCTGGGGCCGCAGCGGGCCGAAAGAGAAGGAACAGAAGCGGACTCCGGTGTACCTCCCCCGGCCCCACGACCATACGCGGGCACTGTGGCGCGGCCTGCAGACGCTGCTGCCGCCACCGCCGTCCGGCAACGAGCCGGCGCAGCGGCTCTCGCCCCTCGTGCTGCAGTGGCTGGCCCGGCTAACGGTCACCCAGGCCGTCGGGCAGGACTTCCAGGTGCGTCCGCGCGCCATCAGCGTCACCTACGGCACCCAGCAAGCGGTCGTCGACGAAGTGTTCGGCGACGCGCTGACGATGAACGTGCTGGTGTTGGTCGAGAAGTCTCCCCTACGTACCGCCGCCGTGGATGCTGCCGCCGACGCGGAGGCCGCGGTCGGGGGCCTGGGCCGGCTCGCCACCAACCTCGTCCGCGCTGCGGGCGGCGACCCTGGCGGCGCTGCGGAACGTGCGACCGAACGGGGATACGCCGAACTGGACCGGGAGTTCCGGGACTGGCTGGCCGACCTGGTCCCGGACAGCGACCCGGCGGCCGAGCGTGCGGCCTGGCAGCGCACGGTGTGGCGGGCCGTCAGACAGCTCGGCGAGGAATTGGTCGAGGCCGCCGGACCGAAAGCCTGGGTTGGCCGCCTGATCGACGACAAGAACGGCAAGCAGGTCCATTACTCCAGCTACCAGGCCGAGGCGTGGTTCCGGACCGGGCTGGCAAAGGCGTTACCGCTGGCCTTCGACCACACGGAACAGACCCAGGAGGTACCACAATGACCGCGGTCTCGACGGATCAGGCGCGTAAGGCACCCGGACGCCGCCGGGGCAAGCTGGGGGATCATGTCGCCCGGATCGTCAGCTCCTTGCAGGCGCAGGTGCTGCGTGACCCGCCCCGGCCGGAGGCGGTGAGCGCGCTGGCCCGGCTGCGTCGCGGCATCGGCCGTGCCCCCGGCTTCGACTACACCCTGGAGACCTACCTGTGGGTCCCGGACGGTCTGCTGGATCGCCGGTCGGCCGACAGGGCTGACAACGCCGAGTACGCGGTGCACGACGCGGTCACCCTCTACGCGCTGCACCAGCAGTCGCGCCGGGAAGCGATGCACGTCGACGGACACGGTCTGGGCCGGGCCCTGGCTCGCCTGGTACACGCCTCCGACGGGCCGGACGGGGTGCGCCGTCGGTTCGCCGCGCTCGGCACCGCCAGCACCTATACCGAAGGTATCTACCACCTGCGCAGCCTCGTCACCATGCTGCGCGAGCACCAGTTCCCCATCGATTACGGCCTGCTCGCCGACGACCTTCGGCGGCTGCGCCAGCCCACGAGACGTGCCGACGTACAAGCCGCGTGGGGCCGGGAGTTCTTCCGCAACCGCATCGACGAGTCCACCACCCAGACCCAAGAGGAGAACGCCGCATGAACCGCATCATCATCGATGTGTACGTGCTGCAGACCGTGCCGCCGAGCAACCTCAACCGGGACGACACCGGTTCACCGAAGACCGCCGTGTACGGTGGTGTGCGCCGCGCCCGGGTGTCCAGTCAGGCATGGAAGCGCGCGGTCCGGCTGGCCTTCGCCGAGCTGCTGGACAGCTCCGTCCTCGGTGAGCGGACCAAGCGGGTGGGAGAGTCGCTCGCCGCCCGAATCAGGACACTGGACCCGAGTCTGAGCAACGAGGACGCGTCCGCATTGGCTGCCGAGGTGTTCGCCGCATCCGGTCTGGCCAAGGCCGAGAAGAAGAAGGGCGAAGCGAAGGACGTCGAATCAGGCTACCTGCTGTTCCTCAGCCACCGTCAGCTCGACAACATCGCGGCCGCCGCGCTGGAGTCGAAGCGTGCCGGAACAGCCCTGGACAAGAAGCGATTCAAGGAACTGGCGAACACCGAGCACTCGGTGGACATCGCCATGTTCGGCCGCATGGTGGCCGACATGGCCGACATCAACGTGGACGCCGCGTGCCAGGTCGCACACGCCATCAGCGTGCACGCGGTCGATAACGAGTTCGACTACTTCACCGCCGTCGACGATCGCAAGAAAGACGCCGCCGAGACCGGCGCGGGCATGATCGGCACCATCGAGTTCAACTCCTCCACCCTCTACCGGTACGCCACCGTCAACGTGAACGCGCTCCATGAAACCCTCGGCGACGCGGCCGCCACCCGAGCGGCCGTTGAGGCGTTCCTGATCGCCTTCGCACGCAGCGTGCCGACCGGCAAGCAGAACACGTTCGCGCACCGGACCCTGCCCGACGCGGTCGTGGTACGGGTGCGCGATACACAGCCGATCAACATGGTCGGCGCGTTTGAATCCGCGATTCAAGAGACGGAGTCCGCCGGCCGGGTCAAGCTCGCCGCCGCCGCCCTGACCGACCACGTGCTCGCGGTCGAGAGCGCATACGGCGAGCGGCCGGTCGGCAGCTGGGTCACCCAGGTCGGTGAGCAGACCGCGGTGCTGACCGACCTCGGCAAGGCGGTGACTCTTGGCGAACTCGTCACCGGGGTTGGGGAGCAGATCGCCTCCGCGCTCGGCCAGCCGGCATGAGCGGTACGGAGCGAAGCGGAGTGGCCGCTCATCAGGATCGCAGGTTCAGCTCATTCCGCTGCCGGAGCGAAGCGGAGGTGACGGCCATGAGCGGTACGGAGCGAAGCGGAGTGGCCGCTCATCAGGAACGCAGGTTCAGCTCATGCCGCTGCCGGAGCGAAGCGGAGGTTGCGGCATGAGCGTCCTCGTGCTGCGGCTGGCAGCGCCACTGCAGTCGTGGGGCTCGTCCAGCCGGTTCGCCCGCAGGGGCACCGAGGTCGCACCGACCAAGAGCGGCGTGATCGGGCTGCTCGCCGCGGCCAAGGGCATCCGCCGCACCGAGCCGCTGACCGAGCTCCTCACGCTGGAGTTCGGGGTACGGCTGGACCAGCCCGGGCAGATCCTGCGTGACTTCCAGACCGCGCGAACTCTGGACGGGCAGACCAGCGCTCCCCTGACGTACCGCTTCTATCTGGCCGACGCTGCGTTCCTCGCCGTCATCGGCGGCGACCGGGAACTGCTGACCGGGTTGGCCGAGGCACTGCAGCGGCCAACGTTCCCGCTCTACCTGGGGCGTCGCTCCTGCCCGCCGGTCGGCCCGGTCAGCCTCGGCGTGCACGACGACACCCTCGACGGTGCGCTGACCTCGTGGCCCTGGATCGCCGCCGACTGGTACCGACGACGGGCCTCCCGCTCTGTGCGACTGGAAATCATCCGGGATGCCCGGCCGGGCGAGCCGACCACCGAGACCGTGCACGACGATCCGGTCAGCTTCGACCCGGCGCATCGCCAGCACACCTGGCGGGCGGTGCATCGCGGGCACGTCGACATCGTCAACGACCTCGCCGAACGTGCTGGTGTCGCCGAGCACGACCCGTTGAGCCTGCTGGGAGGCTGAGCATGTTCCTCACCCGGTTCACGATCGACCCGGCCCGCCGTGGGGCGCGGAAGCTCCTCGCCTCACCACAGGCCATGCACGCCGCGGTCCGGGCCGCCTTCGCCGCGCCCGACGACCACGAACGGCCCGGCGCCCGCACCCTGTGGCGGCTGGACACCACGGTGGGTGGGTCCATCCAGTTGTACCTCGTCAGCCCGGGACGGCCCGACCTCACGCACCTGGTCGACCAAGCCGGTGGCGCCACGGCCGAGGCCTGGACGACCCGCGCGTACGACGGGCTGCTGGCATCGCTGCACTCCGGCCAGCGGTGGGCGTTCCGGCTCACCGCAAACCCGACGCACAGCGGACGCAAGACCGCCGAGTCGAAGGACACCCAACGCTTCGGCCGCCTGCGAGCCGCAGAGCAGACGCAGTGGTTGGTCGACCGTTCCGCCCGGTGCGGCTTCGGCGTGGCGACGCAGCAGGACGGTCAGCCCAACCTGATGCTGCACCGCCGCCAGACGCTGACGTTCAATCGGGGTATGCACAAGGTCACCCTCACCACGGTTACCTACGATGGCGTGCTGGAGGTCACCGACGCCGACGCATTCCGTCAGGCGTTGACCCTCGGCATCGGGCACGCCAAAGCGTATGGCTGCGGCCTGCTGACCATCGCCCCAGCGCACTGAGGCCGCGCCAGGCAATGCAAATCCCTGGTGTACCGCCGGCCGAACTCGCCGATCTCACCCGTGCCGAGGACCGGATCAGCTTCCTCTACCTCGAACGCAGCGTCATCCACCGGGACAGCAACGCGCTCACCGCCACCGATGACCGGGGAGTCGTCCACATCCCGGCGGCTTCCGTCGGCGTACTGCTACTCGGACCCGGCACCAGCATCACCCACCAAGCCGTCGCCCTGCTCGCCGACCACGGCGCCACAGCCGTCTGGGTCGGCGAGCGGGGCGTGCGCTATTACGCCCACGGCCGGTCGCTGGCCGCGTCCAGCCGCTTACTTATCGCCCAAGCGGGGGCCGTCAGCCACCGCGGCCGCCGGCTCGCCGTGGCCCGCACCATGTATGCGATGCGCTTCCCAGGCGAGGACACCGCCAACCTCACGATGCAGCAACTCCGCGGCAAGGAAGGCTCCCGAGTCCGCCGCACCTACCGCGAGCACGCTGCCCGAACCGGAATCGCCTGGGACCAGCGCCAGTACGATCGGAACGACTTCGGCTCCGGCGACCTCATCAACCAGGCATTGTCCGCTGCGCATGCCTGCCTGTACAGCATCGTCCACGCCGTCATCGTCACGCTCGGCGCGGCCCCCGGGCTAGGTTTCGTCCACACCGGACACGAACGCGCCTTCGTGTACGACATCGCAGACCTCTACAAGGCCGAGATAACCATTCCGGTCGCCTTCGATGTGGTGGCCAACGGCTCCACCGACATCAGCGCGGACACCCGCCGGGCAGTCCGGGACCGAGTCCACGACGGTGCCATCCTCACCCGATGCGTCCGGGACATCCGAGCGCTGCTGCTCCAACCACAGCCCAGTGGTGCAATCGAGGAAGAGGATTCCCTGGGCCTGTGGGACGACAACGGCTTCGAGGTGCCCGCGGGTCATAACTATGCCGGCGGGGAGGACATCGACTTCTGATGACGGTCATCATCCTCACCGCCTGCCCGCCCGGCCTACGCGGCCACCTCACCCAGTGGCTGCTGGAAATCTCCGCCGGGGTCTACGTCGGGCATGTCAACGCACGGGTACGGGGCCGGCTGTGGGCGCGGGTAGTCGACATGGCCGGACCAGGCCGTGCGTTGATGGTGTTTCAGGTCAACGGCGAGCAGCGGCTATCCTTCAAGGTGCACGACCACCACTGGACGCCGATCGATCTGGACGGGATAACGCTGATGCGCCGCCCCAGTGAACCCGTCTTCAACGCGGCAATGCCAACCGGCTGGAGCAAAGCAGCACGCCGCCGCCGGTTCGGTCGCCGTGCTCCTTCCGCCTCGCCCGCTTCCGACGGCAAGTGAAGAGAATTCGGGATCTGGATCTTCATCGCCCCAGGTGAACAAGTGTGCTCCCCGCGCACGCGGGGATGGTCCGGCCCACGGCAAGGAGATGCAGTTCATGGCGCAGGTGCTCCCCGCGCACGCGGGGATGGTCCCGACGGCGACAGGCCCCGCCGCAGCCCCGAAGGGTGCTCCCCGCGCACGCGGGGATGGTCCTTTGGATCAGCCGGTGCGGGTCGGGACGTTCTGTGCTCCCCGCGCACGCGGGGATGGTCCGAACCGGGCCACCTTGTCCCGCCAGGTCGGCTTGTGCTCCCCGCGCACGCGGGGATGGTCCGCAGTCCACGCCGCAGATGTACGCGGGCGCGAAGTGCTCCCCGCGCACGCGGGGATGGTCCGAACAGGCCGAGGGGGGGCAGGCCGTGCACGTGGTGCTCCCCGCGCACGCGGGGATGGTCCCGCGTAGACGATCGTCTCGGCGTACAGCCGGTCGTGCTCCCCGCGCACGCGGGGATGGTCCGCCGTCGAGCCCGATCCGGACCGCGTACAGGTCGTGCTCCCCGCGCACGCGGGGATGGTCCCCCGATCGCCGGTGCGCCCGGCGACGTCAACGAGTGCTCCCCGCGCACGCGGGGATGGTCCCACACATGATGTCGCCAACTGACCACGGAAAGTGTGCTCCCCGCGCACGCGGGGATGGTCCGTAGACGCGGCTGCCCCGTTCGCGGTTGATCAGGTGCTCCCCGCGCACGCGGGGATGGTCCCTACAAGGGCTTCGGGCTGAGAGTCATCTACGGGTGCTCCCCGCGCACGCGGGGATGGTCCGAACACGGTCTCGCCGGCGACGGTATGGGCCGCGTGCTCCCCGCGCACGCGGGGATGGTCCGCGGTAATCGCCGGGGAGGTCTTCGGGTCGCTCGTGCTCCCCGCGCACGCGGGGATGGTCCTCTCGACGAGGCCAGGCGCTGGCGCCTCGAGGCCGTGCTCCCCGCGCACGCGGGGATGGTCCCCGGCTTCGGCGGCGACGTGCAACAGGGCCTCGGTGCTCCCCGCGCACGCGGGGATGGTCCGTCCGCCAGCGACCGAATCGCAGGCACCGCAACGTGCTCCCCGCGCACGCGGGATGGTCCCAATACCCCTGGCCTGCGGCTATGGGGATCATCGTGCTCCCCGCGCACGCGGGGATGGCCCCCGCTCACCAAGCTCCCGCTGCGACGGGATCGGGTGCTCCCCGCGCACGCGGGGATGGTCCATCGTTCTGCTCGTCGGTCAGCTTGACCGCGTTGTGCTCCCCGCGCTCGCGGGGATGGTCCTGGCGGCGCACGGCACCCGAGCCCACTTACCAGGTGCTCCCCGCGCACGCGGAGATGGTCCCGCCTGCGGGGCACCTCGTCGTAGGCCGGGACGTGCTCCCCGCGCACACGGGGATGGTCCGCGGGCCGAGCCGCGTAACATGGTGGTGTTCATGTGCTCCCCGCGCACGCGGGGATGGTCCGTCGCCGTGCAGGAACGCAGCGGCCAGCGTCCCCTACTCCTCACGCACGCGGGAATGGTCAAACTGGCATGCTCCAGCTCCGGGAGAGATGAGCGTCCAGAGCGGGAAGCCCGCCTCGCGCACACGGTCCAGGGCGAGCCAGGGACCTCGGTGTGCTGCCCGGCGCCGGAAATGGCGAGATGATCGAGGTCACGGCCGTACTTGAGGGGCTGGCGCAGGTTGGTCCGGGTCTCGGCGGACCCGGCCGACGGCGGTTGCGGCGGCGGCCGTCGCGGCGAAGCCGGCGAAACCGACCAGCGCCATGACGTCGAACACCCGGCTGTCGAGGTCGGCGGCGAGGCGGGGTCCGAGCAGGCCGCGTGGGTCGACGACCACGTCGACCGGGCTGCCGTACTCGTACTCGACCGTGTCGCGGAACTCGCCCGGCAGCGGGGTGCCGGACGCGTCGTGCAGCGTGTAGCGGTACAGACATCGGCCTCTGCTGGTCTCCAGGCAGGACACCTCGCGGACCGTCGCGGTGGTGTGGGTGCCCGCGGCGCGCAGGTACCAGTCGCCCGGGCCGGCGTACGCGGTCAGCAGCAGTACAAACACGAAAGCGAACGCCACCCAGGTCGGCCAGGTCCGCTCGCCGCTGAGCCAGAACAGCAGGATCGGCGCGACGAGCAGGGCCGCGGTCGGCAACGCCGCCACCGCCCACCACACCCAACTCCCCAGCGCGCCCGCGACGCCGGCGATCAGCCAGACCAGTGCGGTGGCGGCGACCAGCAGCGCGGCGTGCGGCCAGCTGCCCCGCCGCATGAGCTTCTTCATGATCGAATTGTGGTACCGGTACCGCCGCCGGGGCTGTCGACTATCGGTCGTTCGCGGGGATGCCGACGGTCGGCTACCGGTCAAGGTGTCCGTCATTTTCTACCGGCAGGCCGATCCGCTCGCCGGCGTGCCAGACAGTAGATGCGCCGTCCGCCGCGAGCTGACCCGACTCATCGGACGCTTCCGACTCCTGGCCGCGCGCCGCGATCCGGCCTCCTTGGCGTCCGCGTCAGGTGCGGCGGCGCGTCGGCAAGCAGTTGCTCGAACTCCCCGTCCAGAGCAGAGGCTTACGGGGCCGGCTACGTAGTTGTCCCGATGCGGCGCCCATGTGGTCTCCGTCACTCTCCTCGGTAGTACAGGAGAGGAGAACGACATGCACGGGTCCACAATCCGCTCCACGGACGACGCCGCGGAGGATTGGTCTCCGACGTGGCACATCAATCTCGAACCCCTCTTCAGGCCACGCAGCTGCATGACGGCCGCCACCACCCAACTTTGGTTGACCTCGAGAAGCCGATCGGCGCCCCTGCCCCACTGGCGACTGGAGCAGGCTTCCGCAGCACACATGATGGCGTCTTTGCCGTACGACGACTGACCCATGGCATTTGTTGCTCTTTACGGTATGGAGTTCTGCTTTGGAAACAGGTGCGTCAGGAATACCGGGACTGCTTGCCGGGCGAGCGGCCATTGTCACCGGCGCGGGTCGGGGTATCGGCCGGGGTGAGGCTCTCGCTCTCGCCGCTGCCGGCGCCCGCGTCGTCGTCAACGACCCGGGGTTCGACCGTGAGGCCAGGACGACCTCGAACGAGCCTGCCGACAAGGTCGTGGCCGAGATCATCGCGGCAGGGGGCGAAGCGGTGGCGAACTACGCTTCCGCCTCGGATTGGTCGGGTGCTGAGGAGCTCGTGAACACGGCGATCGACTCATTCGGGCGCCTCGACATCGTGGTCAACAACGCCGGAATGATGAAGTACCAGCTCTTGGACGACATCACCGAGGCCGACTTCGACCTGCTGGTCGCGGGCAACCTGAGGAGTGCCTTCGCCGTCTGCAGGTTCGCGGCGCCAATCATGCAGCGCCAGGGGTACGGACGCATCATCAACACGGCCTCGAACCAGTGGTCCGCGCCTCAGGGTAATCCGCACTACGTGGCGGCGAAGGGCGGTGTGGTTTCGCTGACATACGAGCTGGCGTGGGAGCTCAACGGCACGGGGGTCACCGTCAACGCCGTCGCACCGTTCGCGGCCACCCGCCTCACCCTTGAGATGGCCGAGGCCGACAAGCGGTTGAAGGAACGAAACCTGCTGTCCGAGCGACGGTGGAGTTCCAAAGAAGCTCGTGCCGATCCTGAGATGGTCGCCCCGATCGTGGTCTACCTCGCCAGTGAGCATGCGTCGACCGTGAATGGACTGGTGTTCCGAGCCGGCGGCGGCAAGATCGGGGTCTACCAGCACCCCGTCGAGTGTCGCTCGATCTTCCGAGACGAGAGCCTCGGGCCCTGGCCCCTCGTCGACCTCCTCGAACTTCTGCCGCGGACGCTGCTGGCGCGCGACACCGTTGCCCCCCACATTTGAGCGGATCGACCGATCAGGCCGGCCAGCGCCGCTCCGTTGGCCGGTTCCACCATGGCCAACGCCGTTCCGCTATCCTTAACCCGGTGCGGGATAACATCACCACCGCAAGCATCGACCTGTGAGGCCCGGTTTCCGGGGATCCGATGCAATGAGGAGTTCTGTGCAGGAGAAGCCTGGTAGCTCGGTCGACAATGCTCTGCACGTGTTGCTGCTGTTCAAGACGCGAAGGCTGCTGCGTGTGGCCGACGTCGCCGACGAGCTCGGGGTCGCGCGGTCGACCGCGCACAGGCTCCTGGTCGCGATGGTGCAGCGTGGCTTTGCGGTGCAGGACTCGATCACGCGCGCCTATTTGCCTGGGCCCGAGCTCACCGAGATCGGTTTGTCGGTCGTGGCGATGCTCGATATCCGTGAGCAGGCGCGACCGATCATGAACGCCCTGTCCGAGGCGCTACACGAGACCGTGTCCCTGGTCGTCCTCGAAGGGCCCAACGCGCGCTTTCTCGACTCGGTCGAGGGGGACTTCGTCGTCCGAGTGGGTTCGAGGACGGGGCAGGTTCTCCCTGCTCACTGCGTTTCGGGTGGCAAGGCGCTCTTGAGTGGGCTCGACCGTGCCCAGATCGACGCCATGTACACCACGGAGGAGCTTCCAACGCTGACACCCAAGTCGATCTCGACCAAGACCGCCCTGCTCGCCGAACTGGAGCGGATCCGTACTGCCGGGTACTCGACGAATGCGGCAGAGTCGGAGCCGGACGTCTCGGCGGTCGCGGTCACGCTGGTCATGGGCGGTTCGCGTGCGGCCATTACCGTCGCGGCCCCCACGTCGCGAGTGCGGGCGCGAGACACCGATCGGCTGGGACGCGAGGTTCTGCGTATCGTCCGTGAGCAGCTGGCGCTGATCTGACGGGTCATTTTCCACCCGGCGCCGGCACGGCAACGTTCCCCTGACAGGCACACCGGTCAGGAGAACTGCCGCCTCGTTCGCGAATCCAGGCCGCGATCTGGATGCGCGATGCCAGGCCGAGCTTGGCGAGGATGTGCTCGACATGCGTCTCGGCTGTGCGCCGCGAGATGACCAACTGCCCGGCGATCTCCTTGTTGCTCATCCCCTTGGCCACCAGTTCGGCCACTTCGGTCTCCCGCTTGCTGAGCAGTCCAGCGCCGACTGCTGGAACACCGGATGAGATTTCGGCCCGTGGCAGCGGGTGACCGAGGGCGAACGCGACGTTGCTCTCGGCCGGCTGAGTGTTTCCTGCCGCGAAATAGGCGGTGAAGCGCTCGTCGCCCAATGCCGCTCGAACGGTCTCGGCACTTTCCTGGCCGTAGCGAGTCAAGTGATCGTAACCGAACGTGCGCTGCCCCAGGGCGGATCGGATGGCCTCGACAGACCCGAGCAGCCGGGCGGCCCGCTCCGGTTCGCTGTCGACAGCGCTGGTCCAGACGAGCACCTCGATGGCCCGGCCGAGGCACACCAGTTCCCGCATCGACCAGCTGCGGTCGACTGCCAGCCGGGCGAAACGTGAGGCCGCCGCGACATCGCCGGCCTGCCAAGCCAAAACGCTGCGAGCCCAGTCGGTCATGGCCTCGGCGAGGTCGGAGCCCCTGTCCCTACCGAGCGTGCGAAAGCTGTCCAGCGTCTCCCGGGCGGCGTCCAGTTGCCCGATCTCCGACAGGGCCAGGGCAAGGCGAATGAGCGTCAGCCCCGTGCCCAGCGGGTCGTTGACCTGACGTTGCGCCGCCAGCGCGGCCTGGAGCGTCTCGGCGGCAATGTGCATGTCCCCACGCGTCATGGCCAATTGGCCCTCGAACAGTTTCACATAGGCGAGGGCTCGGACGTCGTTCTGCTTATGCGCAAGGGCCACGGTCTCGGCCAGGCGGCGCGCGGCGCCCGCATCGTCGCCTTGGAAGAGGGCCAGCGCGGCGTCCGCCAGAACCGCCAGGGTGCGGCCGCGGTCCTTGGCGGGCGCCACCTCGAGCGTCCTCTGCAGCCAGCGGCGTCCTTCATCCACCATTCCGTTGACGCGCCATCCGTACCAGAGAGACTGCGCGATGCGGAGTCCTGCGTTCGCGTGGCCGGGATCGCTGATGCAATAGTCCAGGGCGCTACGAATGTTCGGCAGGGCGGCTCGGATGCGCTCGCGCCACTCGGGTTCTGCGGAGGAGTACCACGCCTGGCCTGCCCGCTCGACGAACCCGCTGATGTACTCGCGGTGTCTTGCCTGAAGCAACGGGAGCTCTGAGGACTCCGCGAGGTGTCGCCGGCCGTACTCCAGAAGGGTTTCGAACATCCGGAAGCGGACGCGTCCGTCTCGCTCCTCGCGAACCAGGACCGACTTCTCGACCAGCGAGATGACGTTCTCGAGCACGGCCTCACGCGGAAGGTCTTCGCCGGAGCAGACCTCTTCGGCGGCCTCGAGGTCGAAGCCACCGGAGAATACCGATGCTCGGGCCCAAAGTCGTCGCTCCGACGGTGAGCACAATTCGTAGCTCCAGTCGAACAGGCTCTGCAGTGAACTCTGCCGCGGCCGCGAGACGCGGCTGCCCGCGATGAGCAGGGAGTACCGTTCGTCCAGGCGCTCCACGATCTGCTCGGGCGAGAGGCCACGGAGCCGTGTCGCCGCCATCTCGATCGCTAGCGGTAGCCCGTCCAAGCGGCGGCACAGGGTCGCCACCGCCTGTGCGTTGCGCTGGTCGAGTACGAATTCGGAGAGCACGCCCCTCGCCCTGTCGATGAAGAGCGACACGGCGTCCGAGAGCACAAGATCGCCCGGCTGTACGGAGTCCGGTCCTGGCACTGAAAGCGGAGGTACCTGCAGGCTCTTCTCGGCCGGGATGCTCAGTACCTGGCGGCTGGTGACGAGGATGTGCAGCTGGGGGGCGGCCCGCAGCAGGTGATCGGCCAGAGTGGCCGACGCGTCAAGGACGTGCTCACAGTTGTCCAGGATGAGCAGGGCACGCCGGTGCGCGAAATGGGACGACAGCAGCACCAGCGGCGGGTGCGCCGACTCGTCGACCAGCCCGATCGCGCCTGCGGCGACGCTTGCGACGAGCGCGGGATCGGCGTGATCGCTCAAGTCGACGAACCACACGCCGTCCGGGAACGCCTTGCGTACCTCCGAGGCGGCCCGCAGGGCGAGCCGAGTCTTACCGACGCCCCCGGGACCGGTCAGCGTGACCAACCGCGAGCCACCCAGTGCTTCGCGCACGTTCGCCAACTCATGCCGGCGTCCCACGAAGGTTGTGACCGTCTCCGGCAAACCGCCCATTCGGGAGATCATCGATCAATACCGCCTAATCGCGGAATGCAGACCATCTGCCGCTCGTGGCCGGCGCACCGCGATGCCTCGTCCTCAGTCCGATGTCAGTACTCCAGCCGTACTTCGCGATTGACGTCTTCGCAGGTAGAACCTATTTGGAAATGATCGCGGATGGCAAGCGACGGTTTGGTCACCCTGTGTCTGCCGTCGGCTCGTGCCGGTTCGGCGGAATGATCACCACCACGCGCCAGGCCCACAGCCTGCCGACCCACCCCACACCTCGACCGATGCGGAACTCGCCGCCGACCACCGCGCTTCCCGCAGCACCGTCGATCAGGAAACCCATGAACGCTCAACCCGCCACCGCCGACCGCGACGCCATCAAAGCAGCGATCGACCGGCTCCTAGTAGGCGGCCAAAGGTAGATTGGCCGCCACAACGGTCTCGACGGGAAGGTCAACGGAGAATGGACGCCAGGACCGAGGAGCTGCGAGACGCGCACGACGTGCTCTCGGAGTGGTACGCCGAGAACCTGGTCGGGGTGCTCGAGAGCATGCCGGTCGAGCGGGCGATGCTCGACCTCTTCGCCGAGATGACCTTGGCCGTGGGCGCGGAGGTCGCGGACGTGGGCTGCGGCACCGGACGCCTTCTTCCCTACCTCGCGGTCCGGGGCCTGTCGCCTCGCGGCTTGGATCTCTCGCCCAGGATGATCGAGGTGGCACAACGGGAGAACCCGGGCTTCGCATACGAGGTCGCCGACCTGCGCGAGCTGCCGTTCGAGGACACGTCGCTGGCGCAATAGCAGCCCAGACTGGTTGTACCTCCTCGAAGCCGCCTCCCTACCGGTCTTGACGCCGTGCCCGCCGCCACAGTTCCGCGCGGATGGTTGGCCACCGCTGTTGCAACGCCTGTTGGGCGTACCACAATGTGTCCGGTGGGTATGAGCCGGTTACCGTCGCCGCGAACGCTTCACCGGCGCGCAGGCGGTAGTAGTGCCGCCAGCGCTCAGGCGACATTCCCGGGCTGGCGTTGAGCTCCTCCGTAATTCGGATTCGCAGCGCGTTCAACTGGCGTGATAGATCCTCGCCGGTCGGCCAGTGCTGCGGCAACGCGTCGAGCACGGTGCGGACCGCGGGTTCGCTGCGTAAATCCTGCTCATCGGCGAGCAGGTCGAGCACCCACCGCAGCGCGGCGCGCTGTGTGGACTCGTTGGCGAGCAGGAACATGGCCGCCAGATCCGGATCCGCCGAGCCGTGCGCGCCCGGCGGGCGCGGGTCGTCCGGGATCGGCGTGCGTATGACCACAGTGGCGTGGGGCTGGTCCAACCAGGCGGGGTCCAGCCGGATGCCGGTGCGCCGCTCGACGAAGGCCAACTGGGCTGGGTAGCCCAGATCGTTGCGCAGCGGAGCGCGATCCTCGTCGAGGGCCGAGGGCTGCTCGCCTGCGGGCTGGTTGTCGTCGAGGTGCTCCAGTCGGGTCAGTACCAGGCCGAAAGCGGCGTAACACAGGAAGCCGCGTCCGTTGGCATCGCTCCACCACGAGCTATGCACCGAGGCGCTATCGGACAACCACCGCAGGGCTTCGTCGCGGACCCCTTCCCAACCCCCCGTCTGACACATGACCACGGCGGGCCCCACCTGGTGCAGGTGCAACGTACCGTCAGGTTCCTCGAAGTCCCACCCGGCAAGCTCGTCAATATTGGCCGGGTCCCCGCCGAGCCGCCGTGCGACCTCCGCGACGGTGACCGGCTTGGTCAATGGCTGGACGACCGTCCAGCACCATGGGAAGTCGACCAGATCCGGCTGCGCGTCAAGCAGCCGCTGGTACCACGCGACGTCCTCGTCAGCCATCGACACCTCTTCCAGCCCGGACAGTGCGGAAATGCTCGCACATCAAACAACCACGTCCAGCACCGAGTCGAACGCCAAGACGTGCCTGGGCCGCGACTGCGGCCGGCCGGCGGTATCCGCTTTCCGCCCGGTCGGGCGTCTCGCTTTCCGTACGACGACGCCCCCGGGTAGGGCGCCGGAGATCGGTCGCAACCGCCCAGCTCAACTTGCTCGGCCTGTACTCGCTGCCCAGACCGCCGGGACCCGCCGACGCGGTTCGCAGAGTAGTGCTCGCAGGCCTGCCCGGTTCCTGTGCGCTCGGCTCAGCCGGGCGCTCCAGCGTGCGGGGGCGCCTGAGTCGCCGCGACCGACACCTGCCGACAAGCAGCGACCAGGCGGCCGGCCAGGTGCTCGATCTGGTCCGCCGTAAGCGAGGGCGGAAGGTCGAACATCTTGATGGCCAGCTTCACCTGGCCTCGATCGTCGAGCACGGGAGCGCCGAGGAAGCGAACGTCGTAGGTACGCCCCGGCTCCAGCGAACCATCGTAGAAGTCGAGAACGTCGCCCAGAAGGCTGAGCAGCTTTTGCTCCAGCGCGGCTGTGTATCGGCGCCCGAATGATCGGCGTGCCTCGCTCACTCGCTGCTCGATGTCTGGGATTCGCAGCGCGACCGACCAGCCTCGCGCCCGCACCCGCTCCAGCAATGCCAGGCACCGAACGCGGTCTGTCTCCGTCAGGGTATGGCCGCTGTGGGCAAGCCACGACTCACGGACGTGATCCGGGGCCCAGGCCACGTGCAATGAGCCGAGCGGCGGGGCCAGCGGGAGCCGGAGCCCGACAGGACCCGGTGTCGTCGTACCCTCCCGGGGAAGAATCGTCGCCAGGTGCACGATCTCGTTGCCGATCGCGGCCTGTGCCACGCACTCCACCCCGAGCTCACGTGCGAGACGCTCCATCTCGGGTCTGGCCAGCTCGGCGAGTTCGACCTGCGCCGACAGCTGGTCCTCGACGAGAGCGGCGATCGAGAGTGGGGCGAACCTGCCGTATCCACCCTGGAAGAAGAGCAAGGGGAGGTCGTCGCGCTGAATGTCGAGCTCGATGACTCGCGCCAGGACGATGTAGTGGTCGCCGCCGTCGAGCACCGAGACCGGCTCGCACTCGATCCAGGCCACGGCGTCGTCGAAGATCGGGTTTCCCTGGCTGCTGAGATGCCAGTCAACGCTCCCCCAGACGGTCTCGTCCTTGGCTGACAGGCGTCGGCACAGGGTCTCCTGCGACGAGCCCAGGACGTTGATCGCGAAGGTCGACGATTGGCCCAGCAGAGCGAAGGTCTTTGAGGTCCTTTTCGGGAAGTAGGCGACCAGCGGCGGTTCCAACGAGACCGAGGTGAATGACCCGACCACCATGCCGACCGGGCCGTCGGCATGGGAGCTGGTCACAACGGCGACGCCGGTCGGGTACCTGCCCAGCACGTCGCGGAACCGGCGCGTGTCGAAGCTGCCCTCGTAGCTCATTGTGTGTCCTCCGCGACTATCCGAGTTGCTTCGCCGGCGCGGGTGCGGCAAGCTGGCGCCTGATCCCGGACACCTTGGCGGCCGCGTTGATGCCTGTCGCGCCGACGACGACACCGTCCTTGCGATAGGTGAAGAGCGAAGCTTCGCCGTCTCGCCACTCTTCGACCTCCACCGCATCGCCGGTCTGCCCGACGTGCTGGATTCGCGCGCCGTGCTGGTCCGACCAGACGAACGGGATGAGGTCGCACATCCGATGTTCGTCGGACGCGATGTTGCGGGCGAGAATCGCCGCCTGCTCGCGGGCGGTCGTCCAATGCTCGACCCGCGTCGAACACTGGAACCGGGGATGCCACCAGCGTGCCACGTCTCCGACGGCCCAGACATGCTCCGCGCCAACGGCCCGTAAGGTGCTGTCGCACTCGACTCCGTCGGATACGGACAGGCCGCCGTCGTGCAGCCATCCGGTGGATGGTTGCACCCCTACCGCGACGACGACCAGGTCGGCCCGCACCGCTCGTCCGTCCGCCAGGACCACAGCCTCGATACGGCCGCGGGGCGCATACGGCATGGCCGTGGACCCCAGGACGAGCTCAACGCCATGGCGGTGATGCAGATCCGTCAACGCCCGGCTGGTCTCGGGAGGCAGGACCCTGGCCATGAGCCGCTCGGATGCCTCGATGACCGTCACTTGCGCGCCTGCCGCACGGGCGCTCGAGGCGACCTCAGCTCCGATGAATCCCCCGCCGAGCACCACGATCCGCTGCCTGCGTGCCAGCGCCTCGCGAACGACGAGCGCATCGGCCCTGGTCCGAAACGTTGTGACGCCTGAGATCCCCTCGAAGTCGTGCAGCCGTCGTGGCGTTGCGCCGGTGGCGAGGACCAGGTCGTCGTAGGACATGCTGCCCGCCGAGGTGTGCAGCACCGAGTGTGCGCTGTCCAGCCCGGCAGCCTCGACACCCGGCGTGTACTCCACGTGCAGATCGGCCAGCTCACCGACGGAGGTCAGCGAGATGTCCGGCAGAGGCGTATCGGTGAGGAACGCTTTGGACAGGGGTGGCTTGTCGTAGGGGCCGCCATGCTCTTTGTCGATGAGCCGGATCGGGCCTTCGTAGCCGCGCGCCCTGAGTGCCTGCACGACACGAACGCCCCCGACCGACGCACCGACGACGACAACGCCGCCGGTCATAGCGCTGCGGCGTGGCCGGCGAACTTCCCGAGTACGTCCTGGTTGCGATGTTCAACCGTGTGACGGTTGAGCCCGAGGGCTTTGAGGACGGGCGCGTCGGTGACGTGGAACAGGTAGCTTTCGGTTGACGCTTCGTGATCGACGGCCGCCCAGGATGGGGCGACGAAGATGTCACCGGGACCCCAGTCGAAGCTCCGGCCGTCGATGACCGTCGTGCCGGAGCCCCGGAAGGCGACAAACACCTGGGACCCGACCTGCCGTTCCGTGGCGGTCCGCTGTCCCGGAGCGAGCCGGCTGGCGTGACATCCGAGCGTGGGCATGACGCTGGCGCCGGAAAGCGGGTTCACGTACTCGAGTGAGACCATCGCAGCTCCGCTCTCGCGCGCCAACGACCGCAACGCCTGTTCGGTGTCGGCGAACCGGTAGACCAGCAGCGGCGAGTACACGGAGGCACCGGAAGACGCGGCGGCGGGAACGGTTCCCGGCGCGCGGTAGATCTGCTCGGACAGGTTGTGCCCGCGGACCGGCTGCATCGACTCTGCCGGATATTCCTCGAAGAAGGTCGCGTCGAGATGGTTGACGAGCGGGAGGTCCAGGCCGTCGAACCACGTCATGGGCGAATCCGACTCGTTCTTGTGATCGTGCCAGTGCCAGGGCGGGGTCAGCACGAGGTCACCGGCCCTCATGTCGCAGGCGTCGCCGTTGACGGTGGTGAACGTCCCCTCGCCCTCCAGGACGAAGCGAATCGCCCCGGGGGAATGCCTGTGCGCCGGAGCCGACTCGTGGGCACCGAGGTACTGAATCGCCGCCCATAGGGTCGAGGTGATGAAGGGTCGTCCGTCGAGTCCCGGATTCGCGAGTGCGAGAACGCGTCGATCACCGCCGCGGGAGATAGTGATGAGCTCTGCGCATCGCGCGGCGAGGGGAATCATGTCGACGCGCCGCCACATCCAGGGCACCGCCTTCGGCCGTGGCACGCGGCTCAGGAGTTGCTTGTTCTGAGTCCACAGCGGCTGCAGATCAAGCCGGTCGAGATCGCTGTACAGCTCCCCGAGTCGCTCGACCGTCTCGGGTGCGGTGCCGGGATCCAGGCTGGTGTCGGTCGGGAAGCGGACCGTGACCGGGATCTCCATGCCGTTCCTCTCAGTGAAATGCTATTCGGAAGAATGGAATCAATCTCTCACGCTGGCTACGGCCTGTCAACGCGCTCAGCGGCGAAACGCACGTGCATCGACGACGGGCCGAAGTGAATGCCCTCTTTGATGTGGCCGAACTCGACGTCGCCATCGAGCCGGAACGGCGGGTAGGAGCAGAGCGACTCCAGCAAGGCCTTCAGTTCGGCCCGGGCCAGCGGCGCACCGGCGCATTGGTGTATCCCCCAGCCGAACGCGAGGTGTCCGCGGGCCGGCCGCGACGGGTCGAACTCGGCGCCCGCGGCGTACTCCGCGGGGTCGCGGTTGGCCGCCGCGACGCTGACGACAACCCGCTCGTTGGCGGGGATCTCGACGTCGCCGATGTGCACCGGGCACCGGGTCCGGCGCGCGATGTTCTGCGCCGGCGAGCGCAACCGCAGCATCTCCTCAACGAAGTACGCCGACTGGCTCGGATCCGCCCGAAGGCGCTCCTGCAGACGCTGATCGGAGGCCAGCAGATACACCAAGGTCGAGATGGAGTTCATGGTCGTACGGAACCCGGCCACGGCTAGCGTCAGCAGGATGTCGACGGCCTCGGCCTCGGTGAGCAGCCCGGCGTCGACCCGTTCCGTGAGCAGCCAGTCCACGTAGTCCCCCGCCGGCGCGGGCCGGGAACGATGGGCGGCGATCTCCGCGACGAGGAGCGCGCGGATGCGTTGGTCGGTGCTGTGGTGCTGGCCGTCCGTCTGCGACCCGGCCGGCGGATCGCTCTGCGCCAGGAGAGCTTCCACCGTTTCCTGCGAGATCCCGAGAACGCCGGTCAGGACCCGGAACGGGATCTGGATGGACAGACCTCTGCGTACTTCGCCACCTCCGCGGCGGTAGAACGCGTCGACCGCGGCCGAGACCGTTTCCACGATGAATGGACCGGCGGCGCGCAGCCGGTGTGGCCGCACCGCCTCGACCACGGCGTCGCGGTAGGCGGTGTGCTCGGGCTGGTCGAAGTCGATCGGGATGACCGATGGGGCGTTGCCCTGGGGCAGACGATGGCTCGGCGTCGACGAGAACGCGTCGTGGTTCCGCAGCACCTGCTTGGCCGCGTCGTGCGACGTGATGAGCCAGAACCCGTCATAGTGTGACGAGTGCGTGACCGCGCCCAACGCTCGCAACGACTCGTAGTCCGCCCACACTTGTGGTTCGGAACGGTCACGGGCGTGGTGGTCAAAATCGAGGGACTGTGTATGCGGTGTGGGCGCGACCGCTTGTTGATCGGACATTCGGGCCTGCCTCTCATCTCGTATCGAACATTTCAGGGCCGTGATCCGGCCACGATGCCGCCATCGACCAGCAGTGATGTCCCTGTGCAGTAGGAGGACGCGTCACTGAGGAAGAAGAGCATCGCCTCCGCGACCTCGTCCGGTTCGCCGATTCGACCCAGTGGATGGGCTGCGAACGCCTGCGAGTCGTCGTAGGCCGGGCGCCTGCGTTGCCACTGCGCCACGGTGGCGGCCTGGAGGTTCGTTCGGATCGCACCGGGACTGATGCAGTTGACCCGGATGTTGTGCTGGCCGAGCTCCGCTGCCGCGTCCCGGGTCATCGCGATGATGGCGGCCTTGGTGGCCGCATACGCGAAATGGTAGGGCAGTGCGCGGTAGGCCGCGCCGGACGCGACGTTGACGATCGAGCCGCCGCGGCCGATCATGTGCGGGAACACGGAGCGGATCCCGAGGAACGTACCGGCCTGGTTGACCGACACGACGGTGCTGTACTGCTCCAGGCTCAGTTCCTCGAGACTGGACTGCGGTGCGATACCGAACGAGTTGCTCAGTCCGTCGATCCGGGCAAACCGCGCCATCGTCCGGTCGACGAGCATCTCCCAGTCCGCCGGGACCGACACGTCGATGCGGACGAACAGGCTGCGGTCGCCGCCGAGCTCTGCGACGAGTTTGCGTCCGGCGTCCTCGTCGCGGTCGGCGACGACGACATGCGCACCGGCCGCGTCCAGCTTGCGGACCTGGCTCGCACCGATCCCACCTGAGCCGCCGGCGACAATGACAACCTTGTCGCGAAGATCTTCGTACACGCGCGCTCCTTCTTGAGGTGTCAGGCGTATTCCTTTGCCAGGAACGCAAGGACGTCTTCGTTCCACCGCTGGGCATGCTCGATGTGCGGCATGTGGGCGCAGTCGGGGTAGACCAGTGCCTGACCGTGCGGGAGCCGATCGGCGATCTGCGCCGCGTATCCGCGTTCGCGCAGCGGGTCGTCGGCGCCCGCGACGAGCAGCGTGGGCACCGTGATCTGCTCGTACGGCACTCGGTCAGGCTGCCCGAACGACGACCGCGCGGGTCCGTCCGGCCGGCGCAGGCGCGGCGCCGAACAGGCCTCCCACGCACCAGGCTCAAGACTGGCGGCATGCCGGCGCAGGACGTATTCGTCATCGGACGCCCACCGCGGGTCGTGGAAGATGACTGACACGATCCGGCGCATCGACTCGACCGTGCAGTCGTAATCCAGCAGCGCCCGCCGGCTGGCGTTGTCAGGCGCGAACCCCCCCGCGGAGCTCAGGACCAGCGCCGCCACGGGGAACGCGACGGGACGCTCGGCAGCGACGCCGGACAGGACGCCGCCACCCATGGAGCTTCCGATGAAGGCCGCCGACGTGACATCCATGACCTCGAGGAACCGGCGCATGTGCCGTATCCGCCGCGCCCGGCCGCCGGCAAAGTCGAAGACCTTGTCCGTACCGCCGAAGCCGAGCCAGTCGGGCGCGAGGACACGATAGCGGGTCGCCAGTGCCTCGATGTTGTGCTCCCAGCACAACAGCGCTGACGCGCCATACTCGCCGCTGTGCAGCAGCACGACGGTCGGCCCTTCGCCGGCGTCGATGTAGGCGGTTCGCACATCGTCGACGACGACGCTGCGATAGCGCAGGGTCATGCCAGCTCCCGTGCCAGGTAGTCTTCCCACCAACTGCGTCCGTGCATCGCGGTCTGGTCGAGGCCGCCGCTGACCCGGACGTTCTGCGCTGTCACATAGCTCGAAGCCGGCAGGAGCAGAAACGCGATCATGTTCGCGACCTCGACGGGCCGTCCGCGGCGAGCGGCCGGGATGCGCTTGACTCGCTCTGCGCGCATGGCCTCGTCACCTGGATGCGTGGCGAGGGGAGTCTCGATCTGGCCGGGCGAGACCACGTTGACCCGGATGCCGAACGGGGCCCACTCCACGGCGAGCTGGCGAGACATCGCCTCAAGGCCGCCCTTGCTGGCACCGTACAGGCCGCCGCCCGCGTACGCCTGGGTGCCGGCCAGCGACGATACGTTGACGACAGCCGCATCGTCGCCCTTGCGCAGCAACGGGAACGCCGATCGGCAGACGTGCAGCGGACCGAGCAGGTTGACGCGCAAGACGCGCAGCATCGTCTCGAGGTCGCCGTCCGCCAATGCGGCGTTGTCGACTGTGCCGGCGACGTTCGCTACGAAGTCCACGCCGCCCAGCCACGAGGCGGCCTCGTCGACGGCGCGCTCGACCGCTTCGGCGTCGGCGACGTCGACCTGGTACCTGCGGACGTTCTTCGAGGGCACCGGTGTGTTCGCCGCCGCGAGATCGAACGCGGCAACCCGCCCACCGTGGGCACTGATGACATCGACGAGCGCCGCGCCGATTCCCGCGCCGGCACCACCGGTGACAATGCCCCGCCGACCGGCGAAGGCCGTGCTGCTCAGCCACGGTTCGGTCATGGTATTCCTCCTGGTCTCGCTAGACGACATCGGCGCGTTGCTCGCTCACTGCTTGCGAGACACCAGGATGGCCCGCGCCGGGCAGTCCAACTCGGCTTCGCGTATCGCGTCCTCGTACTCGTCCACGGGCGCGCCCTCAACGACGCCGGCCACGTTGTCATCCGGGTCGAGCTCGAAGATTGCCGACGCCGCCACCACACAGTTGCCGTAGCCGGCGCAAGCGTCGCGCTCGACTGTCACCACCAGACCCATTCGTTCACCTCTCGTACGCTGTGATGATTTCGCCGACGGCCCGTGCGACCTCCGCCGCGGAGGCGCCTGACAGCCGATCGGCCAGCTCTTGGGCCGCCTCGCCGGCGACGCGCGGATCGCCTCCGGCCAGCTGCTCGATGATGCGGAGACGTCGTTCGTGGCTCGGCTCGGAGATCTCGATTCGGCGCCCGATGCGGCCGGGTCGGATGACCGCGGGATCCACCAGGTCCACGCGGTTGGTCGTGGCGACAACGAGGACGCGGCTGCCGCGGGACCGGTCGACCGCTGCGAGCAGCGCCGCGAGCACGCGCATGGGAGCGTGTTCCTGAGCTCCCTGCGCCCGCGCATACGCGATCGAGTCAAGTTGTTCGATCAGGAGGATGGCCGGTGCGACTCGTCTGGCGCGCTCGAAGACGAGCCGAAGTGCGCCCTCCGACTCGCCGAGCCACTGGTTGAAGACGCTCGCTCCCTCGATGGTCAGCAGGGGAACGTCCAGATGCTTGGCGAGCGCGCCGACCAGCGTGGATTTGCCCTCGCCCGCGGGTCCGAACAGCAGCACGCCCTCGGCGGCACCCGCCGGCGAGAACGCGTCGGCGGCGGCCCGCTCCAGCAGTGCCTTCTCCTCGTCGAGCCCGACGATGTCCTGCCAGCTCAACGTCGTCGCCGTTTCGTGCAACACGCCGCGAAGGGCCGAGCGACTGATTCGCTCCAAACCTTCCGCGACATCGGCCGCGTCCACCGAGATGTCGACATCGAGCCCCTCGCTCCAGTCGGCATGAACCGACTGCGTGCTGACCCGGCGGGCCGCTGCGAGACCGATTTCGCGCGTGAGATGCATGAGGTCGGCTCCGGTGAGGCCGGCAGTGGTGCTCGCCGCACCCTCCAACGCTCGCTCGGCGGCTTCGGTGAGTGGCATCTCGCGGGTATGCACCGCGAGAATCTCGCGTCGCCCCTGTTCGTCCGGCACGTCGATGCGGATCTCCACGTCCAGGCGGCCGGGGCGGCGGAACGCCTCGTCGATGGAGTCCGGACGGTTGCTCGTGGCGAGCACGACAACGCCGTCGACCTGGTCCAGGCCATCCATCAGCGACAGCAGCTGGGTCGCCACCCGCACGTCGCCCTGGGAGGCCATGGCGTCGCGGCGGACGGCCACGGCGTCGAGCTCATCGATGACGATCATGGCTGGTGCGTGATGGGACGCGTTGTTGAACAGCGTCCGGAGGTTGGCCTCGGTCTCTCCGGAGAAGCCACCGACCAGGTCGACCGCGGCCACCTGGAACACCTCGGCATTCAGCTCGGCGGCGACCGCGCGACACAGCAGGGTCTTTCCGACGCCGGGCGGACCGCAGAGCAGCACGCCTTTGGTGGGCCGGATGCCGATCGCGCGGTACAGGCCGGGTGCGACCAGCGGGAGCTCGAGCAGCTCGCGAACCCGTGCGATCTCTTGGTGCAGGCCTCCGACGTCGGCCAGGCTCTGCTTGCGTCGGCCGACGTCAGGGTCCGGTTCGCCGAAGGTCACCTCCGTAGCGTCGGTGATCCGGCCCATACGGGTGTCCGAGTCGGACACCCGCAGGACCACGCCACCGCCGCCGCCGTACGTCTCGACAAAGAGGCTCGCCCCCACACTGATCGGCGCGCGAGCCGTCCGGAGCCGGTCGACGACCCGTTGGCCGAGGCGATGGAACAGGTGAAAGGCCGGCACCAGCTGCACCTTGCCGGCGCTCACCTCACCGACCGGGCCGACCGTGACCACGTCGCCCGGCCGCACGCCGAGCCCGCTCCAGAGCAGACTGCCGAGCCGGACCACGTTGCCCTCGCCGGGGGCTCCGGAGATGTCGCGAACAACCGCGACGACCGGCGCCGCGGTTTGGCCACGGATCCATACCGCGTCGCCTTCCCCCAGCATCGCGTCGCGGCCGAGATCGGAGGAGATCCCGACCTCGGTCGGTGCGAGGCGCCGACCGACCAGCGGCCGGGCGACAGAGGCGTGGGAGTGCTTGCCGCCGGGGTCGCCATCGACCGCGTGGTCGTGATGGTGGTGGTGGTCTTGCGCGGTCACGCCGGCGCCCCATCCGCGTCTGCCGCCGCATACTCGGGCGCCGGCTCGAGCACGCGGACCTCCGCTCCGAGGAAGGGTCCCATCGACGAGTCCAGGTTGACCATGGCCACCATGAGGCGGACCGTGGTGGTGCCCGTGTTCACGTGTTGGAACGTCACACCTGCGGCGCGCGCCGGGATGCCGATCACGTCGGTGGCCTCCCAGGCGTGCTGCCGACCGTCGAGTTCGGTATAGCCCTGGCCGCTCAGGACATAGTGGACGATCCCGCCCTGGTGCGCGACGCGCCCGGAGCATGATCCGGCGGGAATCTCCAGCTCGAACTGGTAGAGCGCGTGCGAAACCGGGCCATCCAGCTCGGGGTGCGTGTACCAGCGCACCCGCCCCAACGGCGTGAGCTCGACCGGGCAGGTCTCGCGCTCGATGACCGCCGTGCCCCTACGGACCCGCTCGACCTCGCTGCGCCCGCGTGCGACGTAGTCGTCCCACAATGACGTCTTGGCCATGTCAGGCCTCCTTCCAGTCGGGGTGCACCTCGCGCTGCTCGAGCTGGCTTCCCGTGGCGTACATGAATGGCTCGTAGATGATCGCCAGCCACAGGCTCGACTCGTCCGGGTCCTCGTTGAAATGCTGGTGTTCGCATCCCCCGGGCATGACGGGAAGGATGACGAGATCGCCCTGCTTCCAGTCGAACCGCTCCCCGTTGACAACCGTGTAGCCCCGGCCACGCAGGATGTACAGGCCGAGGCCGCCCTGATGGATGTGCTTGCCCGTGTGGGTGTGGATGTCGTTGACGAACACGAGCCAGTCCTTGATGGCCGTCTGGTCGCGCCCGACCGCGTACAGGTAGAACTTGACGCGCCCCTGGCGTCCGAGCTGCCATGGCAGCTCGGACCCCTTCATGACGATCTGGCCGTTCTCGGCGTCAGACTGCCGCTTCTCCAGCCGCGCGAGAAACTCGTGATACAGGTTGATGCCTGACGGGTCGCGCTCCTGGACGCGCTCGGCCACTCTCTCCGCCATGCGGACCTTCCCTTCGCTGCTCGGACGCCGTAGCCTCCGGTTGATGTGCCTTGGTGACGCGACGCGGTTCAGCGTGCGTCGTCGCCGCGCCGGTACTCCCACGTCAGGTCGTCGAGACGCTTGAGGAGCTCGGGATCCAGGACAACGTCGGCCGCCGCCAGCAGGTCGGTCAGCTGCTCGATGCGGCCCGCTCTGCGATGTCAGGGGCGGATACCGGCGAGCAGGCCGCCGTCGACGAGGTACGAGTTGCCGGTGCAGTAGGACGCGGCGTCGGAGAGCAGGAACACGGCCATGTTGGCCACTTCCTCCGGCTCGCCGATGCGGCCGAGTGGGTGCCGATCGAACGCATGCTCGCGGTCATAGGACGGTCTCGTCCTCGCCCAGGCGGTCGTGGTCGCGGTGTTGAGCTCGCTGCGCGTACCGCCTGGACAGATCGCGTTGACGCGAATGCCGTACGCCCCCAACTCGACACCGGCGTCCCGGGACATCGCGACTACCGCGGCCTTGCTCGCCGAGTAGGCGAACAGGTAGGGCTGTGCGCGGTAGGCGGCGCCGGATGAGACGTTGACGATCGACCCGCCGCGCTGCTGCTTCATCGGTGTCAGCACCGCTTTGATGCCGAGAAAGACCGCTGTCTGGTTGACCGCGATCGCCCGCATGTACTGCTCATAGCTCAGGTCGGCGAGGGTTGACTGCGGTGCGATGCCGAATGAGTTGCTCAGCATGTCCACCCGGCCGAACCGTGATACGGCGGTTGAGACGACGCCGGTCCAGTCCTGCTCACTCGACGCGTCGGCGTGCACGAACACGCAATCGGATCCCAGCTCTGCCACCAGGGACTGGCCCGCGTCGTCGTCGAGGTCGGCGACGACCACTTTCGCACCGAGCCGGACCAGCAGGCGGACTTGGCTCGCCCCGATGGCACCCGCCCCTCCGGCCACAATCCCGACTTTGCCCCTCAGGTCCTCGAACATCGGCTCACGGCTCGATCGGGGCGCTGACGAGGTCCGCATGGCCCGTGAAGCTCTGGGTCCACCAGTCGCAGATCTGGTCGTAGTTGCAGACCCAGACGTCCGAGAAGGAATGGACGTACTCCAGGAACTCCTCCAGAACGACCGAGAAGTCGGGCCGTCCGCTGACGAACGGATGGGTGCCGTAGTTGAACAGCAGTGGCCGGACCTCCGCTCGCTGCCGGTACGCGTCGAACGTCTCGCACAGATGCCGGACGCCGGCCTTGACCGACTGGATGTTGCGGGTGAACAGCGGGAAGTCGTTCACGTTGCCGACCATGCGGTAGGGGATTTCGAGGATGCTCTGCTCGCCGCTGGTGAGGAAGTACGGCAACTCGTCATCCTGCAGGTCACAGTGGTAGTCGAAACCCATCTCCATCAGCAGGTCGATGGTCTCGCGGGTGCAGACGGCGCCAGGGCCGATCCAGCCGCGGGTCTTCGTGCCCGTGACCTTGGCGATGAGGTCGATGGTGCGCTGGATACTCTCGCGCTGTCCTTCGCGGGTCAGCGTGTTGAGCGGCGTGCCCTCGCTGTACGCGTGTCCGCCGAGATGGTGGCCGGCCTCGACGAGGTCGCGCAACACCTGTTCGTGCTGCTCCACGGCGGTGCCGTTCGTCCACAGCGTGACCTTCATGCTGAAGCGCTCGAATATTTCGGCCAGCCGGTACAGGCCCACGTTGTACCCGTACGACACCGCGGTGCGGGAGCTGAGTGGCTGCACCGACTGACCGAAATCAAGCGTTCCAGGCGTGTGGAAGCTCTCCGCCGTGGGCCACGCCCACTCCTCGGGAGCGGTGTAGACCAGCACCGCCATCTTGGCGCCGTTGGGCCACGCCTGCAGTCCTCTTCGGTCGCGGAACGGGATCCGGGTGCCGATCAGTTCGCGGCCGGCTTCTCCTGCGTCTGGCATGTCTGCACTCCGTTCGTCGAGTCGCGGTGCCTAGGCCTTCACCAGCGAATGGTTGAGTTCAGAAAGTCGCGGTGCGACCTCGCGGGCGTAGAGTTCGAGCGAGTTCACCGTCTCCTCGTGACCGAGAGTGCCGGCCTGCCCCATCATCATCAGGTTTCCGAAGCCGCCCACCTCGGCGTAGAAGCGGGTCATCTGCGCCACCACGTCGTCGGGTGTGCCCGCGAAGGCCATGCCGTTCTCCACGAGCCACTCCGCCGGCTTACCTCGGGCAGCGCCCGGGCCCGACTTCGGCGGACCCGAGCGGGCCACGCTGAGGAACGCCTGCGGCGGCACATAGCCCGGCGGCTGCGCGATGTGGCGCGCGACCTTTCCCGAGTCGAAGTACCACTGCATCGTCCGCAGCCGTTCCATCGCGGCCTCGGTGCTGTCGGCGACCGCGACGAGGGCCGCGTAGGCCAGACGGTCGTCCGGCGTCTCCGACACCCCGAATGTCTCCTGATAGGTTTTGCGATAAGCCCCGAACAGCGCTTTCGTGTGCTCGAAACCTCCGACGAAGGTGCCGACGACGTAGCCGTGCCGTGCGATCCGAGCCATGCTGCTGACGGTGCTCGTCGTCATCCAAACCGGCGGGTGCGGCTGCTGGTACGGTCGCGGCCAGATGTTGACGTTGCGGTAGTGCCACGTCCCTTCCCAGTTGAACGGGCCGTCATGACTCGTCCATGCCTTGAGGATGAGGTCGTGCGCCTCCCACAGTCGTTCGCTGATGCCGATCGTCGAGGCGTTGGCGGGCAGAACCTCGTATGGCTGTCCTTTGACGAATCCGACGTTGAGCCGACCGAAGGAGATCGTGTCGACGACCGCCATCTCCTCGGCGATCCGGATCGGGTCCCGGCGCATCGGCAACGGGTTGCCGAGCACCGTGATCCGCGCGTTCTTGGTGATGCGGGCCAGGATCGCCGATGAGATGGCGATCGAGGGATGCAGACACGTCGGGGTCTGGTGGTGCTCGTTCGTCATCAGGTTGAGGCCCAGCTCGTCGGCGATCTGCCACTCGTCGAAGTACCGCTGGTACAGCTTCGCGCCGAGCACGGGATCGAAGGCGCGGTTGGGCAGCGTGGCTCGAATCGAGTCGTAGGTCTCCTCGGCGGGAAGATACGGATACGGGTTTTCGCTGAAGAAGTAGGTTTCCATCGAGATCCTTCAGGGTGCGCGGGAATGTGATGCTCGGGTCGGGAAGCGTCAGCCAAGGAAGCTGGTCAAGGCATCCCGTACGCCGCCCGGATTCTCGATCACGGGGTAGTGCCCGCCGTCCACAGTGCACAGTCGCGCGTCGGAGACCAGCTGCGCGAAGTCCCGGTAGTAGCCCTCCCGGACGAAGCGGTCGCTCGAACCGGCCACGAACAACGTCGGCACGTTGATGCGATGGAGCCGGCGCCGCAGCGAGGTGTCGTGCAGGTAGGGCTCCCAGCCGTAGCGGACGAGGGCCTCGCGCGTCGCCGCCCGCTCGAGGATGTCGTCGTCGCGGAGATCGGTGCCGGAGAACGGCGCCTTCGCCGGGTCGGCGAAGCTCAGCTGGTCGACCTCCTGCCCGGACAGTGCGAAGACGTCGATGAAGTCCCGCTCGCTCGGCGGGGTCAACTTCACGCCGATCGGACCGATGACCGCGAGCTTCCTGATCCGGTGCCCGTACATCGTCGCGATGTGCAGCGCGATCCAGCCGCCGAGCGAGCTACCAACCAGGTCGACCTTCACTCCCGGCGGAAGCTCGTCGAGGTAGGACAGGTAACCAAACGCGATGTCGAGCGCGCTGTGCGCGCTCTGGTCGACCGCATGCGCGCCGAAACCTGGGTGATGGCCGACCGCGACCACGCTCGTCCGGCTCAGCGCGTCGACGAACGGTCGCTCGACGCGCGGCCCGTGCTCAGCGTGCAGGTACAGAACGTTGGCCACGCCTGGACCGGTGGCCTCGACGTGGTATCGGCTGGTTACGGGGGACGTCATGGCCGAACCATATTCCTGGTTGCCGCAGAGCGCAACACTATTCCTCACAGCGGTACAAGCGATTCGTCTCTTCGGCCCCGGCCAGGCCCCGGCTTCGCGCCTCGTCCACGGCACCACGCTCGAAGCGAGGCATCCGGACACGTCGCACGCCGATCAGCTTGAGTACATCCGCGGCAACGCCGTAGGTCAGCGCTGTCGCCGACTGATGGCCCATGGAAGCCGCGGAGTCAGCGGACGTGGACATCGCGCCAGTCGGCCCGGCCGCCGGCGGGATGGCGGCCGCATAGCGCGCCATGTCGGCGCGGAACTGACGCTGCGCGTCGCAGGCCCGGCCCGCACGGTGACGCGCCCCGCCAACATAGACGAGGACTCCCCGGCCCGCGGCGGACAACGCCGCGAGGTCGTCGCGCAGCATCTGCCCGCACGCGCAGTCGGCCGAGCCGAACACGTCGCCGCTGACGCACGCACGATGCACGTAGACAGACACGTCGCGACCATCGTCGAGATCGCCGAACACGTACGCCCGATGATCGGTGTCGCCGCGATGATCCGCCACGAGCACCTCGACGCACCTGCCGGCAGCCAGACTCCGTTCGTATCGGGCGACAACGGCCAGCGAGGCCCGGCGACGCTCGGCGATGACATCGTCGAGCGACACCCGAGCGAGCCCGTGTGTGCGGCACAGTTCGTCCAGCGCGGCCTTGTCGGCGAGCTCGCCGGTATCGGTGACCACCTCGCCCAGCATCGCCACCGGCGCGAGCCCGGCAGCCCGCGCGAGGTCGGCTGCGGCCTCCGCGAACCCGGGACGTTCCAGCACGCCGCCGGCGGCTGTGCACAGGGGTACCAGATGCCCTGGGCGACGCAGGTCGTCCGGTGCGCTGGTGGGCGAGGCCAGCACGCGAGCGGTGTGGGCCCGGTCGGCGGCACTGATTCCTGTGTCTATGCCGTGCGAGGCGTCAACGGTCACCGTGAACAGGCGGGACGGAGGGTGGGCGTCCGGAGCCGCCATCATCGGCAGATCCAGCCGGTACGCGATGTCCTGCGTCAGCGCGACACGGAGAAACCCGGAGGTGTGACGGACCATCAGGGCCACGCCGCCCGGTGTGGCGCATTCCGCCGCCAGCATCAGGTAGCCGCAGTCGACCCTGTTCGCGGCCTCGATCACGACACACTCGCCGGCGGCTACCCGCTGGGCCGCCAGGCGAGCGCGGTCCTCAGCCGTCCCACTCGACATCGAGGCGCTCGAGGAAACGCTGGACGGAATTGGGGCGGTAGGACGGCGTGAACCCGGGCTGGAGACGCAGGCTCGGCAGGCGTTGGGTCAGGACCTCGAACGCCACCCGCGCCTCGAGCCTGGCGAGCGGTGCGCCGACGCAGAAGTGCACGCCGCGTCCGAAGGCGAGATGCGGTACGGCGAAGGTGCGGTCCGGATCGAACTCGGATGGGTGGTCGAACGCGGCCGGGTCACGGTTGGCCGACCCGACGACCACCGAGAGCCGCTGCCCCGCGGCGATGGCACGTCCGCCCAGCTCAGTGTCCGCGGCCGCCTTGCGCCAGATGCTGTGCGCCGGGGACTCGAAGCGCAGACCTTCCTCGACCACGGCCGGGATGAGGCTCGGATCGTCGATCATGCGCTGCCAGATGGACGGGCTCCGCAGGGCCTGCAGCATCGTGAGCGAGATCAGGTTCATGGACGTCTCGTGACCGGCCGAGAGCAGTCCCAGCAGCAGGCCTACCAGCTCCCCGTCGGTCAGCGGCGCGTCCCCGCCGATGTCGAGGTCCACCAGGCGCGAAACGACGTCGTCGCCGCCACGGGTGCGGGCCTGTCGCACCGTCTCGGCCAGGAACTGCTGAAAGTCGACGTATCCGCGCGCCGCGACCAGGTGCTCCTCAAGCGTGAACGTGCCCCAGAACATGCTCATCGCATGCGTCGTCCACTCGTGGATCTGCGCACCTGACACGCCGGAGATGCCGAACAGGTCGAGCACGACTTCGAGCGGAAGGCGGTAGGCGAAGGCATTGACGAAGTCGGCACGCCCGTCCGCGGGCAGTTCGTCCACGAGCCGGTCGGCAAGACCACGGATCTTCGGCTCGAGCGCCGCGATGTAGCGCGGCGTCAGCACGCTGACCAGGAATCGGCGGATCCGGTCGTGGTCCTCGCCGTCGCGGGTGACCGTGGGCCGGATGTCACTGGCCGGGACACCTGCCGCGAGGATCTCGACGACGGGCGGCGGCGGTGGCGTCACCGGTGCGGTGGCGCCCTGGTTCACGAAGGTGGCGGGATCGGCGATCACCGACCGGGCCGTCCGGTAGTCCGTGACGACCCAGGCGTTGAGCGAATCGCTCCACATGACCGGACACGCTGAGCGCGCCTGCTCCCAGACGGCATGAGGGTTGTTCGCATGGTCGCGGTCGAAGGGGTTGTAGCCGTGGGGCGGGTCGGTGCTCGGGACGCTCATGTGCTGCTCTCATTCATGCGAATCGTCGGCGGCTCAATCCGCGCACGGTCGAACTCGGGGAACAACCGGACGGCGTTCCCGCGGTTGATCGCTGCGGCATCGTCCGCGCTGACACTCTTGTCGAGAAGGTCGGTGAAGTACTCGGCCGAGGTCCCTGGCGCGTAGGGCCAGTCGCTGCCGAAGAGCACCTTGTCGGCGCCGGCGAACTCGCGCAACGCCGAGAGGGTGGGGCCGCCCCCGGTCAGTGCCGTGTCGAAGTAGAAGCTGCGCAGGCCTGCCATCATCGCTTCCGGATCCCGTTCCTGACCGGGCTCGGCGGGCTGTACCTGCGCGATCCGCTCGGCCACGTAGGGCACAAAGCCTCCACCGTGGGACAGGATGATCCTCAGATTTTTGTACCGCCGAGGCACACCGGCACGCACCATGTTGATGGCGGCCCGGGTCGTGTCGAGCAGGAAGTCGACGACGAACGGCGGGATCCCCGCGACCAGCTCGACCGGCGGCATTGTGGGATGGACGAACAGCACACTCCCCCGCCGGTCGAGCTCCTGCAGCAGCGGGTCGTAGACCGGGTCGCCGAGGTAGTGTCCCGCGACGTTGGTGAGCAGGACGATGCCGCTGGCTCCAAGCTGGTCGAGACAGCGCTCCGCCTCGGCCAGGCTGGCGTCGACATCGGGGAAGGGCACGACGCCGAAGAAGCCGAACCGTCCCGGGAACTCACGCTTCAGAGCGGCTGCGAAATCGTTGATGTCCACCGCCAACGACCGAGCGTCGCTCACGCTGCCCAGATAGATCCCGGGACGCGAGACGGAGACGATCGCGGTCGAAATCGCGAGCCGGTCGAGCGTGTGCAGCGCCGCCTGCGGCGACCAGACCGGCCGGGGTGTGTTCCGGCTCTCCAGATACCCCTTCCTGTCCAGGTAAGACGCCCAGACCGGCGGGATGAAGTGCTGATGGGTGTCTATCCGACCTTGGCTGTTCTGGGATGTCGCCATGGCTGCTCCGTTGCTTCGTCGTTGAACCCGGAAGGCATGGTCATAGCCGACGCAGGACTGTGGGCGGCGGCGGTTCAGGCCCATTTCCGGCGCCGCGGGTCGCCGAGCCGGTCGCGTGCCGGCTCGTGGTCACCCCGACCGACAGCGTCCCGATGCCCGACAAGTCCAGGTCGATCGTGTCGCCGGCCACGATCGGGCCGACCCCGGCAGGCGTTCCGGTCGTGATGATGTCGCCGGGAGACAGCGTCATCACCGCCGAGGCGTACGCCACGAGCTTGGGCACGTCCCAGATGAGGTCGACCGTGTTGGCCTCCTGCCTGACGCCACCCGACACCGCGCACACGAGCGATACGTCCGACGGCGCGCCGAACTCGTCCGCCGTCACGATCCACGGCCCCATGGGGGTGAAGGTGTCGAACGACTTGCGGGTGGAGCGGTCCTCACCGCCTCGCATCGTGATGTCGAGCAGGCCGGTGTAGCCGAAGACGTAGTCGAGTGCGTGCTGCGGCGGCACGTGGCGCGCTGTCCGGCCGATGATCAGCGCGAGCTCGCCCTCCTGATCGAACCGGCGGTCGTGGTACGGCAGCTCGATGCTCGCGCCCGGACCGATGAGCGACGACGGCGCCTTCAGGAAGATGCCAAGATCCGCGACCGTCGAGGTGACCTCCATCTCGGCACGGTGGTCCGCGTAGTTCACGGGCGCCGCGATGATCTTGGTTGGGTCGGGCACGGGCGGGTCGAGCCGGCATTCGGCAAGCGGACGCGGCGACTCGTCCCGGTAGGCGCGCATCGCGGGCACGAGCGCGTCCCAATGCGCGATGAGATAGCGCATCGCGCTGAGCTCACCGCGAGCCCACCCGTGTTCGGCCAGGAGATCGTCGAGCCGGTGTACACGTTCGTCGATGACAAGACCGACCGACGTGCCGGCGTAGCTGACAAGTCTCATGCGCGACTCGCGCTCGGCGAGGGGACCGTGAGGCCAGGAACGACGACGGAGTCTCGGCGCGACCCTCCGGCGTAGAGCCAGTCCACGTAGCGGAGGTCCGTCGGCGGCAACGATGAGAGCAGAGCATTGCGCAGCAGAGCGAGCAGCCCGTCACCGTGCACGATCTCACCGACGCGCCTGGCCCACACCTGCGCCTTACTCGCCCGTTCGATGCGCTCGCGTTCGTAGTAGGCGAGCGCCGCGCCCAGATCGTTGCCGTGAAGCTGGATGCCGCGGCCCAGGGCCGCCGCGTCCTCGAGTGCTTGACATCCGCCTTGGGCGAGGTACTGCAGCATCGGATGGGCGGCGTCACCAACCAGGGTTATCGGACCGCGCGTCCACGTCGTGGCCGGCCTGCGATCGAACAACGGCCACCGCATGTCCCGGTTGAGCAAGGCCGCCGACGTCCGGACCCGCTCGACCATCCTGTCGAATCGCAGGTCCAGTTCCAGCGGCGTTCCCCAGTCCTGGCTCATCGGGTCAGCATCGGCGTCGAAGCGGTCGCTGGTGAACACACCGACCTGGTTGAACAACTCGCCGCGACGCACCGGGTACTGCACCAGATGCATTTTCGGCCCGATCCACCAGGTCATGGTCGCCCGCTCGGCACTCGCGTTCGGAACGAGGTCGATCGGAACGGCGCCCCGGTAGGCCACGTCGCCGGTACAGCGCGGCGGGCCGTCCCGCAGCACGAAACCGCGCACGACCGACCAGAGCCCGTCCGCGCCGACCACGAGCGGGGCTTCGTACACCGAGCCGTCGGTGCACTCCACCCGTCCCCGGCCGTCGACGACGGTCACGTCGATCACGGTCTTTCCCGTCTCCAACGTGATGAGGTCGGAACGAGCCCGGCATCCATCCACGAGAGCCGCGAGCAGGTCGCCCCGGTGCGTCACGACATAGGGTTGGCCGTAGCGACGCCGAAACTCCGACCCGAAGTCGAGCTCGGCGATCCGCTCGCCGGTCAGGGCATCCATCAGCAGGGCACACTCTGGGTAGACGACATCCTGCAGCGCTCGATCCAGAACGCCGAGTTCGGCCAGCACGTGCAGCGCGTTCGGCGCGAGCTGAATCCCCGCACCGATCTCACCGAACTCGGGCGCTCTCTCGATCACGTGGACCGGCCGTCCACGCAGGCTGAGCGCCAGCGCCGTGGACAGACCGCCGATGCCGCCTCCGACGATGATCACCGGAGTCGTTTTGCTTCTGCTCACTTTCCAACCCGATCTGCCTCGAGGCCTGTACCTGCGGTTGACATCACGCCGCCTTCAGACTGCGCAGCGCGGATTGGCCCAACCAGCTCCGTCGTGGCGGGGAACCGGACGTCAGATGGACGTCCAAGGTGGTGTTCTTCTCTACGGATCAGTCTTCGACCTAGCGGAATCGACTATGCCAGTGTTCACATGTACTGTCAACGCACGCGACGCCGGCGAAACGCGCTCGTCGGCTTGCCCGGCATTGGCAACTGCCTACCCCTGGACTGGATCCACGATGACCAGAGACCGGGCAGCCGGTCTCAGTAGCCGTGCTGCAGTCGTGTCGTCGGCGAGAGCGGTCAGGCTACTGCGGCGAGCCGATCTCGACGGTAAGGCACTCCAAATACCGCTGGGAGGCATTCGGCTTGAAGTGGGCGACGAAGCCTTCCGCGAGCCGAATCCCTGGCGCTGCGGTGACGAGCGACTCGAAAGCGGCCTTGCCTTCGATCCGCGCAAGCCCGGCGCCGATGCAGTAGTGGATGCCTCGGCCGAACGCGAGGTGAGGATGTTCCGGTCCGCGGTGTACGTCGAGAACGTCAGCGGAAGGGAATGCGTCCGTGTCGCGGTTGGCCGCGGGCAGCAGTACCTGGACACGCGCCCCTGCGGGGATCTCCGTGCCATGCAGCGTGACCGCCCTGCTTGTGCGACGCCAGATTCCGGCAGGCGACTCGAGCCGTAGCCCTTCCTCCACCAAACCGGGAATCAGCGAAGGGTTCGCGCAGACACTTCGCCACACCTCTCGGTTCTCGAGAAGGCGCCACATCGTAAGGCCGAGGAAGTTCGTCGTCGTCTCGTGTCCAGCGGCGATCAGCCCCATCATCTGGCCGACGATCTCCGTATCGGTCAGCGGTCGCTCATCAGGCATGCGCAGCTGGGTGAACGCCGAGACGACATCGCCGGTGGGCTCGGCCCTGCGACGCTGGACCAGGTCGACGAGGTAGTTCTGGAAGTCGACGTAGTCCTGCGCGGCCCGGACATGGTCCTGCGGGTCGAGCCGGCCCCACTGCAGCGCCATCTTCTGCGTACTCCAGTGGTGCAGTCGTTCGCCGTCCTCTTCGGGGATGCCGAGCAGCTGTGTGATCAACGCCAACGGAAGTCGGTACGCGAAGTCGGCAACGAAGTCGCCGCCTCCCCGCTCAACCATCGGCGCGAGCAGGTCGTCGGCGATTTCCCGGGCACGCGGGGCAAGACCGCCGATGCGGCGCGGCGTGAGAATTGCCGCGAGGAACTTCCTGATACGGGCGTGCTCAGGCCCGTCAAGGTCCTGTGTGGACCGCAGCTCGTCGCGAGGCAGCCCGGTCGCGAGCACGTCGCTCACCTCGCGCGGCGGTGTCGCCAACGATCGGGTCGATCCCTCGTTGCGGAAGGTTTCGGTGTCAGCGATGATGCGAACCGCGTCCGCGTAGCGCGTCACCACCCACGCGTTGACGACATCGCTCCACAGCACAGGAGCCTCGTCCCGCATCGCGCTCCACACCGGATACGGGTGGTCGCGTTGCGGGAGGCTGAAGGGGTCGTAGTTCAGGTGCGGCACCGCATCCGGGGGTGTGTCGACAGCCATGCGTGAACCTCCGTTCCGCCGGTTCGCGGCGCTGCGCACCGCGAACCGGCCATGCGTGACGCCGAGCCGCTAGCTCGTACGCCAACGATCCATGTACTTCTCCACCCGGGCCACGATCGTCGTAGCGAGCAGGCCAAGAGCGGAGATCACCACGACCTCGACGAAGAGACGATCCGTATTGAGGTTCGCCGCCGAGGTCACCACGACGAATCCGAGGCCCTTCGTGGATGCGATGTACTCGGCCAGGACCACGCCCAGCCACGCCTGCCCGATGCCGAGCCGCATGCCGGAACTGATCGCCGGCACCGCGGCCGGGAGCACGACCGTCCGTAGCACCCGCAGGTCCGACGAGCCGTACGACCGCGACATGGCCACCAGGGACCGCTCCAGCGTGACGACGCCGGCTCGGGCACTCGTGATGATGGGAACGATCGCGCTGATGACGACTACCCAGACCTTCGATGCCGTGCCGATCCCGAACCAGATCACGAACAGCGGCGCGATCGCGATGCGGGGAGCGATGTTGAGGAATATCAGCACCGGGTTCGACACCGCGTCGATGATCCGGTACCAGCCCATCAGCAGGCCGACCGGGACACCGACCCCAACGGAGATGCCGAAGCCGTACAGGAACTCCTTACCGCTTACGGCAAGGTCACCCCAGCCGGTACCCCCCGGCTTGAAGTAGTCGACCAGTGACAGCCAGACGAGGCGCGGCGAACTGCTGAACGCCTTGTTGGCAATGTTGGTGTCCGCGAGCAGCTGCCACGCAGCGAGCAGCACGATGACTGTCACGGAGCCGAGAATGACTCGGTCGTTGCGCTGGTAAGACCGGCGCAGCCAGCTCCGCCAGGGTGCTTCTGGCGGGGTCGGGCTCGCGCTCTCCCGAGCGGTGGGTGCAGTCTGAATCGCCATGCTGTCTGTCCGTATCTAACTGCTCGTCAAGAGCGTGTTGTCGATCACGGTGGCAGGATCGAAGGTGCCGAACTGGTAGATCCCAGCCGCCTCCAGCGCCGACATGATGATCTTCGCCTCTTCCGGCTTGAACGGGAGCATGGCGTACGCCTGCATGTTCTCCTTCACCTGCGCCGTGGCCGCCTCGGGAGTCTGGCTCGCGGCCTTGGCCAGGAGCGCACCGGCAGCTTCCGGGTCGCTCTTCACCTTGTTCATCGCGTCACCGATGCACCGCAACATCCCGCTGACGGCCTGCCGGTTGGCCTTGAGGAACTTGGTGTTCACGCTGAAGACCGAGAAGCCCAGCGGGTCGACATTGGGATGGCCGTCGAGCTTCGCAATCTCATGGACGCCCGCCTTGGCCGCCACCTCCGGCAGGGGCGGGTTGTAGATGAACGCCTGGATCGCGCCCGAGGCGGCGAGGCCCACGAGAGCGTTGGACGATCCGGCGTACGTGATCTCGACGTCGGTGCCCACCGTCATGCCGTTGTCCTTGAAGGTCTGGCGTAGCACCAGGTCGGCCAGAGACCCCTTGGTTGACGCACCGACGGTCTTGCCCTTGAGGCCGGCGATCGAGTTGATCTCTTTGCCCCCGTAGAGGTGCAGGGGAACTGTGGGGATGCGGCCCAATGCGGTCGTGCTACCGGGCTGTTTGGCCGCCGTCTGGAGGAACTCCGCGCTCACGACCATGTCGACTTGGCCCGAGACCAGGGCCGGCGAGGCGACCGGCGTCTGCAGGATCGTGAGGACCGGCTTGACGCCGTACTGCGCGCACATGCCTGGATCGTTGGCGATCAGCATCTCCGGTGCGTAGGGCGGAACCGCGCCGGTATACGCGAAGTTCACGGTGACCGGGCTGCCTGTAACCGAGTCACCGGTCGTGGAACCGGAGTCTGAGCCGCACGCGGCCAGCGCAAGTGGCGCCACCACCGCCAGCAGTGCCGCTTTCGTCATTCGAGACATCCGGCGGCTGGGCGGGGCCGTGCCGCGCGCCGAGGCCGCTATCCGTGGTCCTTGCGTCATCGCAAGTGCTCCTGAGAGGAAGAAGGGGCTAGGGATGAGAAGTGATCAGGTCAACGCGCGATGATGTTCGCCGCCGGTAGCGCCTTCGCCGGCGGGACTGCGCCCAGATAGCAGCGCCCAGATCTGCTCGACGTAGCCGCCAAAATTCGGATGGAGCTTCGAGTCGCGCGTGCGGGGCCACGGGATGTCGATGTCAATCGTGGCCGAGATGGTCGACGCCGGCCCCCGGCTGCTGACCACGACGCGGTTGCCCAGCAGCACCGCCTCGTCGATCTGGTGCGTGATGAACAGCCCGGCCTTGTGCGATCCGGTCCAGATGCGAAGCAACTCGGATTGCAGTGTCTCGCGGGTCTGGGCGTCCACCGACGCGAACGGTTCGTCAAACAGCAGAATGTTGGGATCCGCGGCCAGCGCGCGGGCCAGGTTGACACGCTGTTGCATGCCGCCGGAAAGCTGATATGGGTAGGACTTGGCGAAGTCCTGAAGCCCGACCATCTCGAGCATCTCGGCGGCGCGCTCGCGAGCCGGCCCCTTCTTGACGCCGTATGAACGCAGGCCGTATGCGACATTGTCCTCGACCGTGATCCACGGCAGCAGGGCCGCCTTCTGGAACACCACGGCGCGGTCTCGTCCCGTTCCCTTGACCGGCCGGCCGTCCACCTCGAGCAAGCCGCTGCGGTACGGCATGAGGCCCGCGATGGCATTGAGTACGGTCGTCTTGCCACATCCGCTCGGTCCGACGATGCACACCATCTCCGACCGGTGAATGTCAAAGGTCGCGCTCGCGACGGCAACGAACTGGTCGTCGCCCTTGCCTTGCCCGGTGTACGCGACCGAGAGGTCGCGTGCGCGGACGCGCGGGGTGTTCTCCGGGACGTCCGCGTCGCCGCCGACGTTCGACACCGCATCACGCACGGGCTGTGGCGCACTCATGACGCCACAGCCCGACGCGTCGCTCGGCCCTGGTCCATTGATTCGTTCGATGTGTACACGCAATCCGCCTCTCGCAACCGACCGACGATGGCCGCTGCTCCCAGGTCACGGGCCGGGCCCGTTTGTAAAGACCAAGTTTCCCGGACATTAACAGGTTGTCACGCAGTGCGCTACAGTGTTCCGCTGAGTGGAACATGGCCAGAAGGTTCGCTGTACGGGGGCTACAGCCCGGACGAACCCCCATCGACCGCAAGGTCGCTCGCGGTAACCCAGCTCGACTCATCCGAGGCAAGGAACAACGCAGCCGCTGCGACATCGTCCACCGTGCCGAGGCGAGGCAGCATGTGCAGGCGCATCATGCCTTCACGCCATTGCGGGTCGGCGAGACGAGCTTCGGTCGCGGGGGTCGCCACCACACCCGGCGAGATCGAGTTGACCCGGACACCAAACCTCGCACCCTCGAACGCCAGCTGCCGAGCAAAGGCGACGACCGCGGCCTTCGCCGACGAGTGCGCCAAACCAGGCAGAGGCTCGAGAACGCGGGCGGCCCCCAGGGAGGCGGTGCAGATGATCGAGCCCCGTCCGGCGGCCTTCATCACCGGCCACACCGCCTTGCAGGGAAGCAGTACCGGGTCGAGCTCCTGCCGGAGGCACGTCCAGAACATGTCCGGCGTCATGTCGTCGAACCACGCGAAGGTCGCCTTCGCGGCGTTGCAGTAGAGCACGTCAACTCGTCCGAACTCGTCCACCGCCAGGTCGACCAGTGCCTGGGCGGCCGAGGAAGTGGTCAGATCGCATCCGTCGAGCGCGACGATGGTTCCGCCGGCCGCGCGCACCCGCGCCACGGTGTCGTCATTTCGCCGCAGGTCACTGCCTACCACGATCGCGCCCTCGCGGGCAAAGGCCACCGCGGCGGCCTGGCCCTGGCCGCCGGCGGTGCCGGTGATGACGCAAACCTTTCCGGCCAACCGTCTTGTGCGTTGCCCGGACGCCTCCTGTGTCAACGCTCATGCCTCCTCAATCCATCACGGCGTCGATGGGCCAAGGTAGGCGGCGACGACCTCAGGATGGGACGTAACGGTGTGGGGGTCGGCTTGTACGATCGTTCGTCCGTAGTTGAGGACCAGCACCTGGTCGCACACGGACGCCACGAGCCCCATGTCATGCTCGATGAGCATCTGCGAACAGATCCGCGCCTGCTGGACCGCCTCGATCGCGGCGGCGATCTCGTCGGTCTCGTGCGTGTTCAGCCCCGCCGCGGGCTCATCGAGCAGCAACAGCCTGGGCTGCATGGCCAGCGCGCGCGCCAGCTCGACGCGCTTGCGCACGCCGTACGGCAGCGTGGTCACCGGTGCCGCCGCGACCCGCGAGAGTCCAACGAGGTCGAGCACCTCGCGACACTGCTCACGGGCGACCCGGTCAGCGCGACGGGTCCGCCCGAACCACAGCATGTCCTCGACGAACGTCGTCCGTTCGAGGTGATGTCGCCCGGTCAGTACATTGTCCAGAACGGAGAGACCAGGGGTTATCTCGATGTTCTGGAATGTGCGCGCCACGCCGTATCGGGCCAGTTGGGTGGCAGGCAGCTTCAGCAGGTCCAGATACCCGCCATCCGCAGCCCGGATCTGTATGGTGCCCGCGGACGGCTCGTAGATGCGGGAGATCACGTTGAGCAGCGAGGTCTTGCCGGCGCCGTTCGGGCCGACGATCCCGAGCACCTGCTGATGGCCGAGTGTGAAGCTCACGTCCTCGAGCACCTGTATGCCGCCGAACGACAGCGACACGTGCTCGCCGTGCAGGAACCACGGCGGCTGTTCGGGCGGGTTCACTGATCCACCGCCTCGCGCCGGCGAGCCACGCGCCCGCCGAGATAGAGCGCGGCCAGATCGGAGTTCGTCCGCAGCTCGTCAGGGGTGCCCTCGAACACCACTGCGCCCGCCTGCATCACATACACGCGCTGGGCGAGCGCCAGTGCGAGCGCAGCGTCCTGCTCCACCAGGAGCATCGTCATTCCCGTATCGACCACGCGCTTGAGGACCTCGCGGACGCGCGTGAGCGCGACCGGTGCGAGTCCGAGGCTCGGCTCGTCCAGGACGAGCAGTGCGGGCTGCGCCATGAGCGCTCGTCCGATCGCGACCAACTGTTGCTGCCCGCCGGAGAGCAGGCCGGCGATGCGTCGCGGGTCGATGTCATCGGGCACGATCTCCCGCATGATGTCGGCGACGAGCTGCCGCCGGCGCGCCCGCCCGGCCGTTGTCGCCGCCCCGGTGAGCAGATTCTCTTCGACCGTGAGGTCCTTGAACAGGCGTCGCCCCTCCATGACCTGGGCGATACCGTCGCTCACCAGCGACTTCGCAGATCTGCGTACGATCGATCCGCCGCGGAAGCGGATGTCGCCGCGGGTGAGGCGCGCACCGTACAGCGGCAGCAGTCCCGTCGCCGCCCGCAGCATCGTGGTCTTGCCGGCGCCGTTGGGGCCCAGGACGGCGACGACTTCACCGCTGTCGACCCGCAGCGACAGGCCCTGCAACGCTGTGGCTCCGTGACGGTACACAACCGAAACTCCGTCGAGACTCAACACTGTTGACCCCATCTCGGCCTCATTCGCGCCCGGCCGTGCGTTCAGGGCTTGAACCCGGCGGCGACCGGCGACTGTTCGAACGGGGCGACGATCCTCCAGCCACCCGGCGTGGACGATGACAGCTGCATCACGCCTGACGCGCCGTAGGGGGCGTTGGGAATGCCGGGAATGGAACCGAACGCGTAGTCGGTCGGCACCACCTTCGACCGGACCCTGAGCGTCCGGACCGTCTCCAGCAGCCCTTCGCGGGTGAGTTTGTTGGCCTTCGATGCCGCCTGGAGGGCCTGGTACAACTCGTCCAATCCGACCCAGGCGGTCAACCCCGCGATGTCGCCCAGTGCGAGCGTGGGGAACGCGGCGTGGATGATGTCTCCGGCGGTCTTCGCCTCCGGCAGGCCGCTGGCGTAGACGGGCACACAGTCCACCGCGAACACCCGGGTTTCGAACGTCTTGGCGGTGGGCAGCTTGAGATAGTCGTTCGACACCGCCGACCCGTGCACCAGGTACTCCCAGTCGGTGTTGCCCGTGCTGTCAGCCTGGCCCACGATGCCGTTCGCCGCGATGTAGGTCCCAGCGACGTAGATGACGTCCGGGCGCGCCGCCTGCAGTTTCGCGACCTGCCCGGAGAAGTTCTGCTCGGTGCCGGTGATCGGGACTGTCGCGACGAGCTCCAATCCGAGCTTCGGGGTCGCGTACTGGATCGCGGCGAGCGCCGGCTTGCCGAGCGCGTCGTCCTGGTAGACCACGGCGACACGGGCCTTCTCTTTGCCGGGCTGTTTGCGGTACCAGTCGAGCATGTTGATGGCCTCGTACTCGTACGGCGTGTACGTGGCGAAGACCGTCGGCGTCGTCGCGGAGGTCCCGCCGCCCGGTGACATGACCACCATGCAGTCCTTCGCGGCCTGCGGACCGAGCGCGTTGTTCGCCGGTGAGCCCAGGGAGCTGGCGACGGCGAACACGTTTCCGGCGATGTTCTTGTACTGCTGGATCGCCTGCTGAGCATTGAACTGGTTGTCGCGGATCTCGAGCTCCACCTTGCGCCCGTCGATGCCGCCGTGGTCGTTCACGTAGGCCCAGAAGGCCTGGTTGACCTGTGAGATGTTCACGCCGGAAGAGGCATAGGGACCGGACAGCGCGGTGAGCACACCGAGCTTGATGGTGTTGGCGGTGACGCCCATGCTGGACTGGCAGGCCGCACTGGCGGTGTCGACGGTGTTGTTTCCCGCCCCGGTCGCACCGGAGCAGGCTGCGGTGAGCATCGCCACGACAGCTACCGCCAGGCCGCCGGGCAGTCTGAGGATCCTCATATGTTCCTCCTTGCTTACGAGACCGCCCGGGAGCGGGCTCGGGAGACAGGCCGTGAGAAGCGGCGGACAAGGCCGACGAGACCCTGCGGTTCAAACGTGAGCACGACGATGAGCAGCAGGCCGTAGACGAGGTCGGCCGCCGCGCTCGGTGCCAGCCCATCGCCGGTCCCAGAGGCGGACACGAGCGGCAGATACGCGCCGAACGCGAGAATGATCTCTGAGATGCCATACACGATCGCCGTTCCGACGACCGCGCCGAGGCTGGAGCCGAGTCCGCCGATCACAACGGCCGCGATCAGCTGCACCGAGATCGTGAGGCCGAACTGCTCGTAGCCGACGTATCCCTGATGGCCCGCCAACAGCGCCCCCGTGAGCCCGGCGAGGGCGGACGAGTACACGAACGCGTAGGTCCGGTAGCGCGCCGGAGAGACACCGAGAACCCGGGCGGTCGTCGGCGAGTTCGCCAGCACGCGCATCGCTCGCCCGGAACGAGAGCGAGAAAGGTTGGTGGTCACCGCGGTCACGAGCAGCAGCGCGACGGCGGTGAACACGAAGTACCGCAACGGGTTGTCCAACGAGAGCCCGCCGATCTCGCGCGGGCCGGGCTGAGCGCCTGAGATACCTCCGGTGACGGACACCCAGTTCGTGAACACGTACTGCATGACGAACACGAGGCCGAGCGTGGCCAGACCGAGATAGAAGTCTTTGAGACGCGCGGCTATCGGTGCGATGACCAGGCCGAGCACTGCGGAGCAAACCATGGCCAGCACCACCGCGAGGACGAACGGGACGCCTTGCTGGGCACTGAGGTAGGCACAGGCGTACGCGCCCACACCGACGAATGCCGAGGCACCGAGTGAGATGACCCGGCAGTAGCCGAACAGGACGTTGAGTCCATGCGCCGCGATCGCGAACATGGCCACGGTCGTCGCCGTTCGCAACACGGTGTCGTTCGCCGTTGCGGCGACCACCGCCAGCGCGACCGCCAGTGACAGCCAGCCGGTGAGCGGTGCGCCTGGCCGGCGACGCGAAATCCGTGCGTTGACCAATGTCGGCAAGGGCGCTGGCACCTCGGCACCGCGGGACTCACTCGACGACCCGGCCGGCCCGGTCACACCCGCACAACCTCTCGGCGACCGAGCAGACCCTCGGGCCGGATGATCAAAACGACGATCATGATGAGGTACGGCACGATCAGGTCGAACCCTGTTCCGAACGACTCCGGTTGGTACAACGCCGTCAGGGATTCCGCCAGACCGATGACAAGGCCGCCGACCAGCGCGCCGGACAGCGAGTCGACACCGCCGAGCACGACCGCGGGAAAGGCACGCAGCGCCCAGCCGTAGTTCTCCTGGCTCAGGGCATGGCCGGCGCCGGTCGACACGAGCACTCCGGCGATCGCGGCGAATGCTCCCGCGACCACCCACGCGATGGCCAGGTTGCGGCGCACTGAGATTCCCTGCGCCTCAGCCGCCTCGACATCTGAGGCGGCGGCACGCATGAAGAGGCCCCATCGCGTCCACCGGACGGCGGCACCAAGTGCGACGAGAATGGCGCCGACGACGATGACGGAGACGATGGAAGCCGTCGCGACGTACGTGCCACCGATCCTGACCGATCCGGCAAGATCATGGGTGATCGCCACGGTATGCAGTGACCAGTCGCTGTTGCTCGATATGCCGGCGCGAATCGCCACATCGGCGCCGAAGGTGGCCATGATGACGGCGTAGACGCCCGAGTTGTACAGCGGCACGGCGATGACCCGGTAGAGGATCCAGCCGACCGCCGCGACCACCACCGCCGCCTCGACCAATGCTGCGGCGAACGGTTGGTTGAACGGCTCGCGGGTGAGGGCGTAGGTCACGTATCCGCCGAGCAGCAGGAGGGCGCCTTGGGAGAAGTTCAGCGTCCGAGCGGTGCGATAGACCAGGACGTAGCCGCTCGCGATCAAGGCGTAGATGGCGCCCACGAACAGGCCACCCGCCAACGCCTGCCCTAGTTGCATGTTGTACACCTCCTATCCTCGTTCCGGAGATCCGAACGATATACCATCTTGCGGAACGTGCCTAGATGCCAACGTCATCCACGAAGTGGCCGGCTTCTGCCGCCGGCGCGCAGCAGCGAACCGGGCAGCGGGCGCCCGACGACGTCCTGGGCCACCGCAGCCGCCTCGACCGCACGATCGACGTCGATACCGCTGTCCATCGGCGAGCCCTGCGTCCAGTACGCCAGCTCCTCCGTGGCGATGTTCCCGCTGGCGCCCGGAGCGAACGGACACCCGCCGAGCCCGCCAACAGAGGCATCGAACTTCCGGACGCCCGCCAGCACCCCGGCCAGCACGTTCACTTGACCGCTCCCCCGGGTGTCATGCAGGTGCAGTCCAATCTGGTCGGGCCGGACAAGCCGGCCGACATCGGATACCGCTGCCGCGAGCCGGGCCGGTGTCACGGTGCCGATCGTGTCCGCCAGACTGATCGCGTCCGCTCCGGCAGCGACGGCGGCGGCCACGATGTCGACGAGGCGCTGCGGGGGTGTCGGCCCGTCGAACGGGCAGTCCCACGCGGTGGCGACGATGACCTCCACGGTCCCACCGGCCTCATGGATCCGCGCACATACCTCGCTCGTAGCCGCGAGGGCCTCACTCGTCTTCTTCCCCGCATTCGCGATGCTGTGACCGTCCGATGCGGAGATGACATACTCGACGTTGGTGATGCCCGCCGCAACGCTACGTTGAGCTCCGCGGGGGTTGGCGATCAGTGCCGACCAATGAATGCCGGGCCAGCGATGCAGCTGCTCGGCGAGCTGCGCCGCGTCGGCGAGCGCCGGCACGGCGCGTGGCGACACGAACGACGTCGCTTCGACGCGGCGAACTCCCGTGGCGACGATCGCCTCGACCAGTCGCAGCTTCGCCTCGAGTGGAACGGGCGACTCAATCTGCAGACCGTCTCGAAGGCCGACCTCCCGCACGTCGAGCCGGACCGCTTGCAGATCTGACCAACGCATGACTCTCCTCAGATCACGCGCTGCGCGACCAGACGCGCAACACGTTCCGGCGTAAGGCCCAGGAGCACACCGAAAACCTCGTCGTTGTGCGAGCCGGGTGCCGGCGGGCCGGCCCAGCGCACGACACCCGCCGTAGCGGAGAGCTTCGGGACGACACCAGGGCCCAGAACGTCGACATCGAACCCTTCGTCATGGTGCGGAAGAACCATCTCGCGCGCGAGAAACTGCGGGTCGGCGACCACATCGGCCGCCGTGGCGATGAGTGCGCACGCAACACCCGCCTCGTCCAGGGTCTTCACCAGTTCGGCCGGCTCGTGTCCCCGCGCCCAGCGCGCGATGAGCTCATCGAGCTCGTCCTGGTTCTCGCCCCGCGCGGTGTGGGTGGCGAACCGTTCATCGTCCGCGAGCTCGGGTGAGCCCATCGCCGCGCACAGGCGGCGGAACAGCGAATCCTGGTTGGCGGCAATGACCACCCATTGCCCGTTGGCCGCCTGGTAGATGTTCGAGGGGGCATTCTTGTCGAGGCGGGTACCGCCCGGCTGGCGGATGACGGCGCCCTGGTCGTAGTCCGGAATCATCGACTCGGTCAGCGCCAGGCACGCGTCGGTGAGCGCCACGTCGACCACCTGCCCTTCACCCGTCCGGCTCCGCGCATGCAATGCGGCGAGGATCCCGTGGACGGCGAACATGCCCGCCATCGAGTCCCCGATGGACAACGCCATACGGACCGGCGGCTGGTCTGGGTAGCCGTTGATGGAGCGCAGACCGGCGTGGGCCTCGGCGATGCTGGCATACCCGACACGGTGTGCGAAGGGCCCGGTCTGGCCGTAGCCGGAGACCCGCGCAAGGATGACCTTGGGATTCGCCAGCTTGAGCTCGTCGTATCCGAGATTCCAGCGCTCGAGCGTTCCAGGCCGGAAGCTTTCGATGACGACGTCCGCCCGGCGCACCAGATCCAGGAAGAGCTGCCGGCCTGGCTCCCGCCGAACGTCGAGCGTTATGCACCGCTTGTTGCGGGCGTGCACCGTCCAGAAGTAGCCACGTTCCGCCCGGTGGTATTGCCCCCACGAGCGCAGGGGGTCCGGCGCGCCAGGCAGCTCCACCTTGATCACGTCCGCGCCATGGTCGCCGAGCAAGCGCGCGGCGAACGGCCCTGCGACGAGGTTACTGATCTCGATGACGCGGAGCCCGGTCAGTGCGCTACCAGCCGATTCAGACACTGGTCTCCTTCGTGCTTCGCCGGTCGTTCTGGCGTCACCGACGGTACATCCGCCATCCAGCGTCCGCAACATTGTTCCGCTGTGGAGAATCTTTCGAGATCAACTTTGCTGGTGACCTTGCCCCCGACGCCTGCCGTCTGCTTTCGTGGGTTGCCGTGACGACGATTGACGGCGACATGAGGCATCCGGGCTCACAGCGTCTGGACCGGGCGTGCGGCCACATCCGCCCCGACCTCGACCTGCTGCGGCAGATCGAGGACCGGGTGCTCTGGCTTGCCACCGCGATGGTCGACCACGCCAACCACGGACGTCCGAACCCATCGGGCATGAAGGTCGGGGGTCACCAGGCCAGCAGCGCCTCGATGGCGACGCTCATGACCGCGCTGTGGCTGCACGAACTTCAGGCGGAGGATCGCGTGTCGGTCAAGCCGCACGCCTCACCAGCGCTCCACGCGATCGAGTTCCTGCTGGGGCAGATCGACTCGTCGCACCTCACCTCGCTGCGCGCGTTCGGTGGCCTGCAGAGCTACCCGAGCCGGCTCAAAGACCCATACCCGGCCGACTACTCGACAGGCTCCGTCGGTATCGGCGCGACCGCACCGACGTGGGGCGCGGTGGCGCGTCGCTATCTCAACGGTCAGTTCGGCGCCGGCGGCTCTGGACGGCAGTTCTCCCTGGTCGGCGACGCCGAGCTGGACGAGGGAGCCGTATGGGAGGCCGTTCTGGACCCTATGGTCGCAGACCTCGGTGAAATCGTCTGGATCGTCGACCTCAACCGGCAGTCGCTCGATCGCGTCGTGCCTACGCTCGGCGCCGGCCGTCTCGAGCAGATGTTCTCCGGCGCGGGCTGGCAGGTCATCACCATCAAGTACGGGCGGCTGCTCCACGACCTCTTCGCCCGCCGGGAAGGAGCCGCCCTGCGGCGGCGCATCGACGAGATGAGCAACGCCGAATACCAACGCCTGCTCCGGCATCCGATCGAGCGTCTCCGCGATCTCCTGCCGGGCCACGGTCCTGACGCCACGTCGATCACAACACTGCTGTCCGATGTCGATGACGATGAACTCGCGCGCGCGTTGCGCAATCTCGGCGGTCACGACCTCGAGGCGATCCTGGACGCGTTCGACCGCATCGACGACTCACGTCCGACGATCATCCTTGCCTACACCCTCAAGGGATACCGGCTGGCCAGCGAAGGGCACCCGCAGAACCACTCGGCCCTGCTGACGGCGGACCAGATGTCCGACCTTGCCGCACGCCTCGGCATCGATCCCGCCAGGCCCTGGGAAGCGTTCGATCCCGCCTCGGCACCCGGCCGGCTGTGCGCCGCCGCGGCAGAGCGCCTGCGCCGGCCGGAGCTCCCGCCACCTGCGGCCGTCAACGTCCCGACCGAACTCGGGCGAACGCCGACGGGCGTCGGCAACACACAGGCGGCGCTGGGTCGCGTGCTACTCGATCTCAAGCGGGCCGCACCCGACGTCGGCCGGCGCATCGTCACCGTCAGCCCGGATGTCAGCTCGAGCACGAACCTCGGCGGATGGGTGAACAAGGTGGGCGTGTGGTCCACCCAGGCGCGCCCCGACTGGTTCTCCGACGATGCCCAGACCATGCTGCACTGGCGTGAGCAGCCGACGGGCCAACACATCGAGCTCGGCATCGCCGAGGTCAACCTCGTCGGGCTCATCGGCGAGCTCGGTGCGACCTGGAGTCGATGGCACGAGCCGCTCTTGCCCATCGGCGTGCTCTACGACTGTTTCGTCGGGCGGGCGCTCGAACCATGGTCATTCGGGATGTACGCCGGCGGTCAGTCGATTCTTGTCGGTACGCCGTCCGGTGTGACGCTCTCCGCGGAAGGTGGCGCGCATCAGTCCATCACGACACCGTCGATCGGCCTGGAGCAGCCCGGCTGCGTGACCTGGGAGCCCGCGTTCATGCAGGACACCGAGTGGTGCCTGCTCGCGGCCCTGGGCGCCCTGGGCAAGGAAGGCGGCCGGTCAGCCTACCTCCGGCTCTCCACACGCCGCGTGGATCAGGCGCTCGCGGCGGTTCCCGTCGACCCGGCCGCGCGTGAGCGCCGCCGGCGACAGGTGGTCGCCGGAGCATACGCGTTGCGGCGAAGCGACCGGCCCGCGCTGACGCTGGTGGGCATGGGCGCGGTGCTGCCCGAGATCCTCGAGGCGGCCGATCGCCTTGACCGGCTCGGCTTCTCCGCCGACGTGGTGTGCGTTACCAGTCCCGGGCTCCTGTTCGAAGCGTCGCAGGCGCGACGCGGACTCGCCACGGCGCCGACCTGGATACTCGATGCGGTATTCCCGGCAGACCGCGCCGTCGCGATGGTCACCGTCCTCGACGGACACCCTCATACCCTGGCATTTCTCGCCGGCATGCACAGGGTTGCGGCGGCTCACCTCGGCGTCAGTCGCTTCGGACAGAGCGGTGACCTCGCCGACATATACCGATACCACGGCATAGACGCTTCCTCGATTGTCGCCGCCGCACTGGACCTCGTCGACTGAGCCGCCGAGCATCACCCGGCCCGGCCAAAGGCGCGGTACATGACGTGCAGGCCCACCCGGGCGGTGTCTCGACCCAGACATCGTGGGCCTGCTGGGCGGTCATATGAGGGTCGTACGTAAACGTCTCCTCCGACCGCACGACCTCGCGCACGATCGGCCACACCCCATGCCAGTCAGCCTCGACGAATCCCCGTATCCGCACTCGGCGATTATGCACGGTACTCGGGTTTCGTCGAGCGGTCACGGGATGTTCACACCTTGCCGGTCGCACAGCATACTCGTCATCATCGATATTTTTCGTGGTCGCTGACCCGGGCGGCCGACGAGCATTGCTCCACGAAAGGCAAGCGTTGGAACACGTGTCATCGCCACCAGTTGCCCCGCCGAGGACCTCCGCGGCCCGCTCCGGCGGCCCGTTCGCCAGGCGTCGTCGTACCGTGTCATCGGTCGTGGCCGTGCTGGCCGCGCTCGGGGTCATGCTGCCCGCGACGGCGGCCTTCGCCGATTCGCTGCCCAATCTGCCGCAGAACGCAGGAGGGTACGAGCAGTCGTTCTCCCCCGCGTACGACTACGACACCGATGGCTGCTACGCCGTCGCGGCCATCAGCCCCACCGGCACGCTCAACCCGGGACTGAACCCCACCGGGGCCCTCAACGGCAACTGCCGGGACCAGTCCGACCTGGACAGATCGCAGACGTATGCCCGCTCGAAGTGTAACAACGGCTGGTGTGCGATCGTCTATGCCAGCTACTTCGAGAAGGACCAGGCCCTGCCCGGCATCAGCCTCGGCGGCCACCGGCACGACTGGGAGCACGTCATCTCCTGGGTCAACCAGGCGAGCAACCAGGTCGAGTACGTGACCACGACCCAGCACAGCAGCCAGGTGACGTACCCGCGCTCGCAGGTGCGCTTCGACGGAACCCATCCCAAGACCGTCTACCACAAGGACGGCGTGTCGACGCACTTCTTCCGGCTCGCCAACGCCAACGACGAGCCGCCGGAAAACCACTACCACAACTGGCGCTACCCGCCGCTGGTGGACTGGAACGGCTGGCCCAGCACGGCGCTGCGCGACCGGCTGATGACCGCCGACTTCGGGGCGGCCACGATCAAGATCAGTGACGGCCGGTTCGAGTCGCTGCTCACCGCGTCCAAGCCCGCCGGGATTCCGTTCAACCCACAGGGCTGACCAACACGACGGCCGGAGGACCGCCGTTCGCGCGCGATCCTCCGGCCGTCACGCTCGGCCGGCGTCGATGCCGAAGTAGATCACGAATGCGACGGCGACCGCCCACATCAAACGTCAGCCAGTGACGAACCAGATCGCGCGTACGAGCTGATCGGTCTCGTTCAGCAACCGGTGTGGCTGGTCGCCGCGCATCGCGATGGCGTTGCCCTGCTTGACCCGCCTGCGTCTACCGTTGATGACGACGGTCAGCGTGCCTTCGAGTACGAAGCCGTAGTCGTTTCCTTTGTGCCGTTGCGGCTGATCTCCGGGCGCGGAGTCCGCGCCCGGCTCGTACTCGGTGAGCAGGAAGTCGACGTGGTCTTCGCCCAAGTCCGCCAACCTGCGCCAGTGAACGCCGGTCTGGAACGCGAGGTACTCCGGCACCTCGGGCGGATCGGTTACCTTTCCGCGGCGGCTGCCTGAGCTCGTTGCCGATTCCTTGGCCGGCGCCACCGAGTGGCCCAGCAGTTCGTCCAGCGACAGGTTGAGTTCGGTCGCGATGGCGAACAGCGTGCTCACCGCGGCCTGGCTCTGGCCGAGTTCGAACTGCGACAGAAAACTTGCTGAGACGCCCAGGCGCCGAGCCAGCTCACGCACCGAGAGGCCGGCCCGCTCGCGCTCGCGTCGGACGTTCTGTCCTACTGACACGCTCATTCCGTTCGAGTCGGCGCGGCCGACCCTACGCGACTCAGCCACGTAACTCCCCCTGACGATATGGCATGCGGTGTGGCTTCGAGCGTAAGGGCGGGCCTGCGTTGACGAACATCGGCTCACCGATCCGCGGCTCGCGATGAGTCGCTGGCCGGCACTGGCTAGGACGGGGGCATGCGCAACCGGTTGCGAAGCGCGAATCGCTGCACCTTACCGCTGGCAGTCCTGGGCAGCTCAGTCGCGATCACCAGCATTTCCGGCGCCTTCTGCACCGCGAGCCCCGATGCCACCAGATGTTCGCGCAGTTGATCGAGCGTCGGCTCCGTCGCGGGAGCGGGGACCACGAACGCACACGCTCGTTCGACGAGGACGGGGTCGGGATAGCCGACGACGGCGACGTCGAGCACCGCCGGATGCCTCATCAATACCGACTCGATCTCGGCGACGCTGAACTTCTCGCCTCCGCGATTGATAATGTCCTTGATCCGGCCCACGATGCGCACGGTCGCGTCGGCTTCGATCCGGGCCTGATCACCGGTGCGGAAGTAGCCGTCGGCGGTGAACGCCACCTTGTTGAGTTCAGGATCGAGATAGCCGAGAAAGAGCTCAGGTCCGCGCACGAGCAGCTCGGGTGCGTGGTCGTCGTCCTCGCGAACCACCATCTCGTTGCGCCCCATCGGTTGACCTTCCCCGGAAGCGGCGTCGTCGAGGTCACCGAACGGGTCAGCCATGGAGGAGGTCGGCAGTTCGGTGGACCCATACGTGCGCACCACGCGAGTTCCCATCACCTCGTGGGCGTGACGCACCAGGTCGGCGGGAATGTCGGCGCCACCGCAGACGAAGACACGCAGGCTCGACCGCCCGCGGCCGGAGTAGCCCTCCGCGAGCCCCCGCAGGAACGGCGTGGCGCTGACCGTGAAGGTGCATTTCGTCGACTCGATCAGTTCGACCGCGGCGGCAGCATCCCACCGCTCCTGGAGGACGACAGCGCAGCCGAGGTCGACGGGCATCACGATGCCGTAGCTGAGACCGGTGATGTGGCTCAGCGGCGAGGCCATGAACACCCGGTCGCTATCGGTCAGCCGGCACCAGCGAGCGACGTCGCGCGCCTCCGCGAGCAGCGTCTGATGACTGTGCAACGCGCCCTTGGGTTGAGACGTGGTGCCTGATGTGTACAGCACGACCGCGATCTCGTCCGGTCGCGCGGATGCGTCCAGCGCACCACCCGGCGTCGTCTGCAGCAGCCGATCGAGCGGTTCGGTCCCGGTGACGTTGCCACGCACGCTGATCACCGTCGCGTCGGACCCGATGTCGGCGAGCACGGCGCGCAACTCGGGAGCGTGCGCGTACGAGCGGAACTCGGACGGCGCGACCACGGCCTTCGGCTGGACCTGGCCAAGGATGAAGCGCAGCTCGTGGGCGCGGTATATGGGTACCACCGGCACCAGGACGCCGCCTGCCAGGAACACGCCCCAGGCGACGGCGACCGCTTCCCACCAGTTCGGCAGCTGTGTGACGACGCGGTCACCGGGTAAGACGCCACGCTCGCGGAGACCGGCCGCGATGCGTTCGGCCGCCGACATGAGCTCGGCATAGGTGAGCGTCGTGTCGCCGTCGAACACTGCCGGTGCGTCGCCGTATGCCAGCGCGGAGCGGCGCAGGCGTTCGCCGAAAGTCTCTTGTGGCAGGTCGTAGTCGAGGGCATGCCGGTGTGTCGCGCTCAGCATGCGACCACCTCCCGGACAGTTCGCACGATGTCGGCCGGCCCCGCTCGCCACTGCTGTTCGAGCACCGGGGCGTAGGGCGCGGGAGAGTACGCGGCACCCACGCGCGCCACCGGCGCGTCGAGCGACCAGAATCCCTCGCGTACGGCGAGCGCGGCCAGTTCGGCGCCGACGCCGAAGTCCACCACCGCCTCGTGGGCGATCACCAGGCGGTTGGTGCGCTGCAGCGATCGCAGCACGGTCTCGCGGTCGAGCGGCACGATCGTGCGCAGGTCGATCACCTCCGCCTCGATGCCCTCGTGGCGCAGCGTCTCCGCCGCCTCGAGCGCATCGAAAAGCATGCGCGACCAAGACACGATCGTCACGTCCCGGCCTTGCCGCGCTACACGGGCCTGCCCCAGTGGTACGCGATGACCGCTCGCCGGCATCGGCGACTTCTGCTCGTACAACAGGCGGTTCTCGATGAACACGACCGGGTTGTCGTCCTCGATGGCGGAGCGGAGCAGCCCGTACATGTCGGCACCCGAACTCGGCATGACGACGGTCAGACCGGGCACGTGAGCCAGCAACGTCTCGAGGCTCTGCGAGTGCTGGCTGCCGGATGAGCGGCCCGAGCCGAATTGCGTGCGGATCACCAGCGGAACGGTCACCGCTCCGCCCGTCATGAATCGCAGCTTCGCGGCCTGGTTCAGGATCTGGTCGAAGCAGACGCCCAGGAAGTCCAGATACATGAGCTCGACCACCGGCCTGAGCCCGGCCATGGCCGCGCCAACGCCCAACCCCATGATCGCCGTCTCCGCGATCGGTGTGTCGAGCACCCGGCCGGGGAACTGCTCCCGCAATCCTCGGGTGATGCCGAAGACGTTGCCGCCCGCGACGTCGATGCCGGCCAGGAACACTGCCGGGTCGTCGGCGAGCGCGTCGCGCAGGGCCTGCCGAAGGATGCGCGAGCCCGACGAGGGCTTCTCGTCGGATGCTGCCGGTGCGGGTTCGGGGGTGTACGCGCGGTGCGGCGCGTACACGTAGTCGGTCGCACTCGCCGCCGGGGGTTCGGCGGAGTCGCTGGCGAACGCCTCGGCCTCGGCGACGACCGCGTCAGCCGCACTGTCGAGCTCGTCGATGTCTCCGGGCGGCGTTCCCAGCTCCAGCAGCCGCTCGCGCGCGAGCAGCAGCGGATCACCGGCGGTCAGCGCGGCCAGTTCCGCGCGCTCACGGTAGCGCTGTTCGTCACCCTCGTAATGCCCCCGGACGCGCAGCGTCACGCCTTCGACCAGGAACGGGCCGTGGCCGGCACGAACCTTGTCGAAGACCTCGGCCATGCCGTCCGCGACCGCTGCGACGTCGTTTCCTGGAAGCTCGAGGAAGGGGATGCCGTAGGCGAGTGCGCGCTGCGCGATCGGCACGGGATGTTGATCGATCGAGCGGGAGAACTCCGAGTAGCGGTTGTTCTCGCAGAAGAAGACGACGGGCAAGCCCCGCAGTGCCGCGAGGTTGACCGATTCGTGGAACGCCCCGGTCGCCACGGCACCGTCGCCGAAGAACGCGACAACCACACCGTCCTGGCCGCCTGAGGCGAGTGCGTGTGCGGCGCCGATCGCGATGGGCAGACCGGCGCCGACGATCCCGTTCGCGCCGAAGATGCCGATGCTCGGATCGGCGACGTGCATGGAACCGCCGCGACCTCGGCAGGACCCGGTCTCTTTGCCCATCAGTTCGGCGAGCATGCGGCGCGGTTCCAAGCCTTTCGCGAGAACGTGCCCGTGGCCGCGATGCGTCGAGGTGATGATGTCGTCGGGCCTGGCGTGGAACAGCGCACCGACCGCGCAGGCCTCCTGGCCTACCGAGGTGTGCACGAAGCCCGGAACGAGGCCGTCGCGGTAGAGGGTTGAGATGCGCTCCTCCATCCGGCGGATGACGGCCATCCGCCGGTAGGCGTCAAGCAACTGCGCGCGGTTCATGCGGCTCTCCTGTGGGGCGCGCACACGATCTCCACGGTGCGCTCTCTGTTTCGGCAATGTAACGAGCCGTCGTGCCGGTGTCCAGCTCTACTTGACACCCAATTCGGGTCGAACGGGTTGTCCCGCCGAGGGGACCGACCAAATCGAAGCGTTAAGTGATGCTTGACAAGCTCGCTCCGGGCGATCCAACATGGTCCGCACCTCGCCACACCAGCGCTGGTCTGGTCAACCGTCGAGAACCTTGTTCCGTCCGCGCCCGCCGCAGCCTACGGCTCAACTCCGGCCGGCGAACACTCGATTCCCCGATCGCTCCAATCATTTCGTCAGAGAGGCCGTGATGAGCCGAGAAGACGTCGAGTTCTACAGTGAGGGCACCGTCGTCAGAGGTTGGCTCTACCGACCGGACGACGCGGCCGGCGACGTTCCCGCCGTAGTGCTCGCGGGAGGCTGGTGCTACGTCCGCGAGCTCGTCATGCCCTACTACGCCGAGGCCTTCGCGAAGGCCGGCATCGCCGCCCTCGTCTTCGACTACCGCAATCTGGGCTTGTCGGACGGCGAGCCCCGGCAACACCTCGATCCGTGGGCGCAGATCCGCGACTATCAGAACGCGCTGAGTTTCCTCGAAAAGACCGAGGGCATCGACAACGAACGCCTCGGTGCATGGGGAATCTCGTACTCCGGAGGGCACGTCCTGATCCTCGCGGGGACGGACCCACGGGTGAAGGCCATCGTCAGCCAGATCCCGGTGGTGGACGGCTACCGCAACATGCGACGTGTCCACGGCACGCTCGGCTACCGCCGCCTCTGGCAAGCGATTCTCGAGGATCGCCGCCTGCGCTACGAAGACCCGGCCAAGCGGCTGTACCTGCCGCATGCCAGCAGCACCCCGGACGAGGAGCTGTCGGCCTGGCCGTTCCCCGAAACGCGGGAGACGTTCGCACGCCTGCGGGAGACCGAGGCACCGCTCTATCAGAACTCCAGCACCATGGAGTCGGTCGATCTGCTGTTGAACTACGACGTCAACCCCTTCGTCACGCGCATCTACGACACCCCGACGATGATGATCGTCGCCGAGGGCGACGACCTGACGCTCTGGGATCTCGAGATCGAGAGCTACAACCGGATCCCGACGGAGAAGAAGAAGCTCGTCGTACTGCCGCACACCTCGCACATGACGCTCTACAGCGATCGATCAAAGCTCGCCGTCGCCGCCGAAGAGGCTTCGCGCTGGTTCGCCGAGCAACTCCTTACCGCGCGGTGACACCGCAGCCGTGATCCCGTGCGGGACTCCACGAACTGACGCGTAGTCGTCAGCCCCTTCCAACAGCAGCAGGTGACCACGGCCCATCGGGCCGTGGTAGGTCATTCCGTCTCAAAGGGAGATGAGGAAAATGGCTTCCACCGAGTCACGGCTCGTCGATATGGCGCACCACGGTCAGTTCGCACACCCCATGTCCCGGCGCGCGTTTCTGTCTGTGCTCGGTGCCGCAGGAATCGTCGTCGGTGCCGGCGCGTGCGGCAGCTCCGATTCGCCGGGCGGATCGGGCGCTGCCGCCAGCGGCCAGGCCTCCGCCGGCGGCGGCAACGTCAAGTACGACAAGACGTGGTGTCAGGTGACAACCCTGTCCAACGACTTCTTCGTCGCCTTCAACGAGGGCGGCAAGCAAGCGATGAAGGCGCTCGGCGTCTCGATGGCCTCCTTCGAGGACCAGGGCAACGTCAACACCGCCATCGGCCAGGTGGGCAACGTCCGCACAGCAGGCGGCAAGTCCATCTTCGGCACGCCCGCAACCGAAGCACAGGCCGCCGCTGTGACGAAGGCCTGCCAGTCAGCCGGCATCGTGTACGCGAGCTCCTACACGGCCCCCGCGTGGTACACACCCGCGGATGCGGACAAGTGGGCGCGCTTCATCACCCCGCCGTCGGTGAAAATCGCGGCGGCGACGGCAAAGGCGCTCTTCGACAAGGTCGGCGGATCCGGAACCATCATCCACGTGCCGGGCCAGAAGGGCTCGTCCGCGGACGATCAGCGGACCGCCGGGCTGAACATGGCGCTCAAGGACTACCCGAACATCAAGATCGTCACGGCGACGCCCGGCAACTGGACGGCGGAGGACGCGCGCAAGTCGTTCACGAACATCCTGCCGTCGGTGAAGGACTTCGTCGGTGTGTTCGCCCAGAACGACAGCGAGGCCGCGGGCGTGATCGCGGCACTCGACGCCCAGGGCATCAAGGGCAAGGTCGTCACCGGCTTCGACGGCAACAAGCAGAACATCCAGTACATCGCCTCCGGCAAGCAGTACCTGACGAGCGCGACGATCGGCGGTCTGACCGCCGGCCTGCTCGGCGTCACCGTGTTCGATGTCATCAACGGAGCGAAGTTCGAGCTGCCCGAGAGGTTCCTCTCGCAGGGTGCGCTGCTGGTCACGCCCGATAGCGCCGACAAGGTGCTGAACACGATCTACGCCAACCAGCTTCCGTTCGACTGGGCCAAGATGAGCAAGACGCTCCACCCGGACAACTGGGATCCGCAGACGCTGTTGAACCCGATCGATCCGAGGGAGCTCTACGCCGGTGTCCCGCAGGAGCAGTACAAGCTCAACTCGGCCTGGGACACGGCAGACATCGCCGCCGTGAGATCCACGTACGCGGCCGCCTTCAAGTCGGGGCCGCTGTTCGAGTACAAGAGCGCTCTCGTCGCCTGAGAAACAGGCCCGACCATGCGAAAGTTGGACCGTTGTGCCTTCGACGTCGACGGTGACCCTCACCGGGATCGCCAAGAGCTACGGCATGGTGCGCGCGCTACGCGACGTATCGCTTGAGGTGCGCACCGGTGAGGTCCTCGGCCTGATCGGTGAGAACGGCGCCGGCAAGTCGACGCTGATCGGCGTGCTGAGCGGAACGGTTCGGCCCGACGCCGGAACGATGATCGTCGACGGCGCCCCGGCGCCGCTCGGCGATCCGCGCCGGCTGTCGGCGCTGGGCGTGTCGGTGGTCGTGCAGGAACAGGCGCTGGTCGAGTCCCTACGGGTGTACGAGAACATCTACCTCGGCCGCGAGGCGCTCGTCACCGGACGAGGGTTCTCACGAGCCCGCCGGATGCGTACGGCGGCGAGCGAGCTGCTGCGGGACATGCACATCGATGACATCCGTGCCGACGCGCTCGTCGCCGACCTGACCTACCCACAGCGTCAGCTCGTCGAGATCGCGAAGGCCTTCGCATCGGCCCAGCTCACAGATCGCCCGCCGCTCATCCTGCTCGACGAACCGACGAGCGCGCTGAGCGAACACGAAGTCGAACTGCTCTTCTCGCTCATCGAACGATGGCGTTCGCGGGTCGCATTCATCTACGTGTCGCACATCCTGCAGGACGTCCTTCGCCTGAGCACGCGTCTGTTGGTGCTCCGGGACGGCGAGGTGATCGACACGCTGCCCAACGAAGGAATCACCGACGCACGGCTGCACGAGCTGATGGTTGGCCGTGAGCGCAGCGTCGACTACTACCGCGGACACGAGCAGCGAGGCGCGTCATCGCCCGAGCCGATCATCCAGGTCGTCGGGGGCACCAAGTCCGGCGTGTTCGCTGATGTCGATCTCGCCGTCCGTCCGGGTGAGATCGTCGGCGTTGCCGGGGTCGTGGGCTCGGGCAAGTCCGAGCTCGCGGCAGTATTCGCCGGCGCGGAGAAACTCGACGCCGGATCGATCGTCGTCGCCGGCACCCAACGCTCGCGATGGACGGTTCCGCACGCCGTGAAGAACGGTGTCCTCTACGTGCCGCCCGAGCGCGCCAACGACTCGCTGTTCACGACGATGCCGGTGCGATCGAACATCTCGATCGGATTCCTCGATCTGATCACGTCGCGGTGGTCAGGGCTGTTACAGCTGGCGACCGAGCGGTCGAAGACGGCTGATCTTGCGGACCGGTTGCACGTGAAGACCCAATCGCTGTCCACCCCGATCGGCGAACTGTCCGGCGGCAACCAGCAGAAGGCCGTGTTCGCGCGCTGGCTGGGCCGCGAGTGCCGGGTGCTGGTGCTCGACGATCCCACCCGAGGGATCGACGTCGGCACTCGTGAGGAGATCTACACGCTCATCCGCGGGCTCGCGGCACAGGGAGTGGGCGTGCTGCTGTGCGCCGAGTCTCTTGAGGAAATCATCGGCCTCGCCGACCGGATCCTGGTGCTCAAAGACGGGCGCGTCGCTGCCGAGATTCCCGCACCCGCCACCGCCAAGCCGACCGAAGTCGACGTCGTCCGTTACATGATGTGAGGTTTGAAGTGACCCAGAACTCGGTCAACCTGCTCAAACCGCAGGGGGGAACCGGGCGATCATCCCGGCCGCCGCATGCGGCGGCGACGTCCTACCTCGCCCGCTACCGCAACATCCTGGTTCCGATCGTCGCGCTGGCCGTTCTCGTAGCCTATTTCGGGTCACGCAACTCGGCATTCATCTCGGTCGGCTCAGCGCAGAACATCTCGCGGCAGATGGCCTTCCTGACCCTTCTCGCGCTGGCGGGCACGTTCGTCATTCTGATCGGTGGCATCGACCTGTCCGTGGCCGCCAATGCGACGTTGGCCGGCATCCTGATCGCGAAGTGGCTGGATTCGTTCGGCGGTCCGCTCGCGATAGTCCTCGTCCTGCTGATCGGCGGCCTGGTCGGCTTGCTCAACGGTGTCATCACGACGATGCTCAAGGTACCGTCGTTCCTGGTCACGCTCGGCATGATGTCGGTGCTCGACGGGATCTCGAACACGATCTCCGATGGTGGCCCGGTATCGTACAGCTCCGGGTTGCTCGATTCGCTGGTGAACAAGTCCACGATTCCCGGGTTGCCCAACGGCGCGCTCATCGCGCTCGTGCTCACCGCCGGCTTCACCGTGTTGATGTTCGCCACCTCCTACGGTCGCCACCTGTACGCGGTGGGCGGCAACGAGCGCGCGGCCCGCTTGAGCGGCGTGCGGGTACTGCCTGTCAAGCTGTCGGTGTTCGCGCTCTCGGGTGTGATCGCGGCCGTGGCCGGCATCATCCTCACCGGCCAGGCGAGCACGGGCGTCCCGTTGGGAGCCAACCCGAGCCTGCTGAACTCCATCGCCGCGATCGTCGTCGGCGGTACGGCGCTCTCGGGCGGAGTCGGCGGCCCGCACCGCACGCTGCTCGGGACGCTGGTGATCGTCATCCTCGGTTCCGGCATGGACATCACGTCGGTAGGGCCGTACACGCAGCTGATCGTCAAGGGTGCCGTCGTCATCGCGGCCGTCGCGCTCACCATCGACCGTCGCCGTTACGGGTTGATCAAATGAGCGCGGGGCGGGTCGAAGGCAAAGTCGCGCTCATCACGGGGGCCGCTCGCGGACAGGGGCGCAGCCATGCTGTGCGCCTGGCCGAGGAGGGCGCCGACATCATCGCGGTCGACCTGTGCACGGACATGGACAGCGTTCCGTATCCGCTCGGCACCGCCGAAGACCTGGCCGAGACGGTACGTCAGGTCGAGGCGCTCGGCAGGCGAATCGTCGCCAGGCAAGCCGACGTGCGCGATGACACCGCGCTTCGCGCCGCGGTGGACGACGGGGTCGCCCGCCTCGGCCGCCTCGACATCGTGTGCGCCAACGCCGGGATCAACAAGCCGTCGCCGGCGAAGGACATGGAGGAGGACGTGTGGCTTGACGTCGTCGACGTCAACCTCAGCGGCGTCTGGCGGACGTGCAAGGCTGCCATCCCGCACATCATCGACGGAGGGCGCGGCGGCGCCATCGTGTTGACCAGTTCCGCGGCGGGACTGAAGGCCTATGCAAACATCGCGCACTATACGGCCGCCAAGCACGGTGTGGTCGGGCTGATGAGGACACTTGCCCAGGAACTCGCACCGCATCGCATCCGTGTGAACACGGTGAACCCGACCCAGGTCGACACACCGATGATCATGAACGAGCCGATGTTCAGGCTGTTCTGCCCAGATTTGGAAGATCCGGGCCGCGCCGACTTCGCACCGGTGTCGCAGGCGATGCACGCGCTGCCGATTCCGTGGGTCGACGCAAGGGACGTCAGCAACTGCGTACTCTTCCTCGCTTCGGAAGAGGCGCGTTACATCACCGGGGTCGCTCTGCCGGTGGACGCCGGCGTACTCGTCAAATGACAACAACTGGAGGTACGAAGATGGCTGGTCGCGTCGAGGGCATGGTTGCCTTCATCACCGGAGCGGCGCGTGGACAGGGACGGAGCCACGCGATTCGGCTCGCTCAGGAGGGGGCCGACATCATCGCGGTCGACCACTGCGCCGATATCGACACCGTGGGCTACGCGATGGCTACCGAGGAAGACCTGGCCGAGACCGTCCGTCAGGTCGAAGCCCTCGGCCGGCGCATCATCGCGACCCATGCCGACGTGCGTGACTTCGAGTCGCTCAAGGTCGCGGTTGACGCCGGTGTCGCCGAGTTGGGCAGGCTCGACATCGTGTCCGCCAACGCCGGCATCCTGTCGAACGGCCAGTCGCACGAGCTGTCGGAGGAGACCTGGGGGCAGATGATCGACATCAACCTCAGTGGCGTCTGGCGCACCTGCAAGGCCGCGATCCCGCACCTGATCGCGGGCGGCCGCGGCGGCTCGATCGTGCTGACCAGCTCGGTCGCTGGCCTGCGCTCCTACAACGGCGTATCGCACTACGTGTCGGCCAAGCACGGGGTGGTCGGGCTGATGAAGACGCTCGCGCAGGAGCTCGCGCCGCACAGCATCCGCGTCAACACGGTCAACCCGACCCAGGTCGACACCGACATGATCCAGCACGACAGCATGTACCGCCTGTTCTGCCCCGACGTCGAGAACCCGACCCGGAAGGATTTCGCTGCCGCGTCGGCGGCCACCATCCTCCTGCCGGTCGACTGGGTCGAGTCGATCGACGTGAGCAATGCCGTGCTGTTCCTCGCCTCGGACGAGGCGCGCTACATCACCGGCGTCGCCCTGCCGATCGATGCGGGCGCCCTGACGATGTGACCGGTGGGCGCTGCGGAGATGGCGCCGGAGCGTAGCGCAGGCACGGCTTCTCGCGAGGGAAGACCGTGCCTGCGTGCTGTTCTTCTCCGATCGACCGTCTGCCCACCGCTTGACGCTACGGCCGGGGGCCGAGACCGTTCGGGGGTGCGGGACCGCCGGCTATGCGTGGTAGCCGGACGCGCCGCTGCGCGACATCACGATCCTGGTGATCGACGTGTTGCGGCTGAGGCCGAGGAGCATGTTCACCACGGCGACGACGTCGCTGACCCGGATCATCGTGTCGGCCGGGACCGTGTCGGTGACCCATGCCGACATGTCCGTTTCGACGTACCCCGGCGCGATCGCCGAGGCCGTCACCCCGCGGGCCCCCTCCTCCAGGTTCACGGTTTCCATCAGCGAGAGCAGCGCCGCCTTGGTGGCGCCGTAGACGGCCAGGCCCGATTCGGCGTACGCCCCGGTGATCGAGGACATCGCGATGACCTTGGCGCCGAGCGCGGGGTCGGCGTCCGCGGCGGAACGCAGCAATGGCAGGGCCGCCTGGATGAGGACGAACGCGGCGGTGAAGTTGACCTCGACGGTCTTGTCGAGCCGGTCCGTGCGGAAGCTGTCGACCGGCCCGGCGGTGCCGACGCCGGCGTTGACGATGAGCGCGTTCATCGAGCCGAACGTCTCGCCGTGCAGCGCGACCAGGCCCGGCAACGCCTGGCGGTCGGCCATGTCCGCCGCCCGGTGGACCGTCATGGGCGAGCCGGCGTCGCGGAGCTGCCCGGCCAGCGTCGCGATGCCGGACTCGCTGCGCGAAGTCACCGTGAGGCCGTAGCCCTGCTGGGCGAGGCTGAGTGCGATACCTCGGCCGATGCCGCGCGAGGCCCCGGTGATGAGCGCGGTTCTCATGAGTGCCCGCCCAGCAGGTCCAGGCCGGCGGCGAGGTATGGCCCCACCGCCGCGCCGGCCGTGTCGAACCCCGGCCCACTCGCGGCACCGACCCGGTGGCGATGGTCGATGCCGGCCGCGATCACCGCGATCTTGAAGTGCGCCAGCGCCAGGTGGAAATCCCAGGAGGTGAGCGGGACCCCGCCGGCTGCCGCGTAGGCCGCCGCCAGGCCGTCATCGCCGGGAAGCCGTGGGCTCGTCCACGCGCCCGGGCTGCCGACGATTAGGTCGAAGGCCGGGTGCCGGTACGCGCACATCGTGGCGACGTCGGCCACCGGGTCGCCGATGGTGGACAGCTCCCAGTCGACGACCGCCGCGACCGCGGGCGCATCGTCGAGGACGAGCAGGGTGTTGTCGATGCGGAAGTCGCCGTGCACGATGCCGGTCGCCTGCTGCGGCGGGACGCCGCGGGCGAGCCGGCGGCTCAGCTCCTCGGCGTCCCGGCGCGTGGCCGGGTCATCGCCGGCGACGAGCTCCCATTGCCGTGACCAGCGGCGGATCTGCCGTTCGGCGTAGGAGCCGGAACGACCCAGTCCCGCCAGACCCACGGCGTCGTGGTCGACGCGGTGGAGCGCGGCCAGCACCGCGACGAGCCGGTCGACGACCGCGGCTAGCGTCGCGTCGTCCAGGGTGTCGAGGTCGGATCGTGACTGGATGGTCCGGCCCTCGACGTACTCCGCCACGGCGAACGGGCAGCCGATCACGGACAGGTCCTCGCACAACGCGGTGGCGGGCGGCACGGGCACGTCGGAGCCTGCCAATGCCGCGATGATCCGGTACTCCCGCGCCACGTCGTGCGCCGAAGGGGTACGGCCCGCGCGGGGAGGCATGCGCAGGACCCATCGACGCACGCCGTCGTCCAGTTGGACGGTGAGGTTCGAGCGGCCGGCGGCGATCCGCGTCGACGTGAGCGGACCGGCCGGCGCCACACCCTGCGTGGTGAGGAAGCCGGTGACCGCCGCGAGCTCCGTCGCGGTGAGGCCGGTCACCGGTCCCGCCCCGCGATGGCCCGGACCGCACGCTTCGCGATCGACCACCGGTGCACCTCGGACGGCCCGTCGTAGATGCGGAACGGCCGGATCTCCCGCGCGATCTTCGCGATCGGCAGGTCCCGGGACACCCCGAGGCCGCCGCACATCTGCGTCGCACGGTCCACCACCCGATGCAGCGCCTCGGCGGCGAAGGTCTTGGCGATGGAGGTCGACATGGCCGCACGACGGCCGGCGTCCAGCTCCCGGCAGGCGTCGAGCAGCAGCGCCCGGGTCGCCGCGAGATCGATCTCGTTGTCCGCGATCAGCTGCTGGATCATGCCGAGGTCGGACAACCGCGACCCGAACGCCGCCCGCCCTGCGACGTGCTCCACAGCCACCTCGTGCGCGCGGCGGGCCGCGCCCAGCCACCGCATCACGTGCGTCATGCGCGCCGGTCCGAGGCGCACCTGGGCGTACCGGAAGCCCTCGTCGATGCCACCCAGCACGGCCTCGTCGGGGACGAAGGCGTCGGTGAACGTCATCTCGCAGTGCCCGCCGATCATCGACCGGTCGACGGTACCGATGTGGCGCACCACCTCGACACCCGGCGTTCCGGCGGGTGCCAGGAACATCGTCGCGCCCCCTGGTTCGCCCGGCTCGCCGCTCGTGCGGGCCATCACGATGCAGAACCCGGCCCCGTCGGCGCCGGTGATGAACCACTTCCGGCCGTTGATGAGCCAGCCCCCGTCGACCTTCGTCGCCCGGGTCATGAGCATGTTCGGGTCAGCGCCGGCGCCCGGCGCGGGCTCGGTCATCGCGAACGCGGAGCGGACCGCCCCCTGGACGAGCGGCACCAGGTACCGCCGGCGCTGCTCCGCCGAGGCTACGTGGGCGAGCAGGTGGACATTGCCCTCATCGGGCGCGTTGACATTGAGTGCCACTGGACCGAACAGGGAGTAGCCCGCGGCCTCGAAGACGGGCGCCCGCTGCACCATCGACAGGCCCAGGCCTCCGCAGTCGACCGGCCCGTGCGGCGACAGCAGGCCGGCCTCCCTGGCCGCCGCCTGGAGCCGCAGCCGCAGTTCGTCGCCTCCCGCGGCCTCCACGTCGCCGTCGTGTTCGTCGTCGATCGGTAGCACTGTCTCGCGGATGAACTCGCTCGTCGCCGTCACCAACGCATCGACGTCACGCACGCCGCACACCACCTTGAGTCGTACCGACCGATCGCTCGCTCGGTCAGCATGACGCCCCGCGTCGCACAAGGTCAACAGGGCATGCGTCACAGCGCGCCGACAAGCCCCCGCGCCAGGACGATGTGGCGCTCGATCAACTCGTCGGGAGTGAGTGGGCCGGCCTCGCGATACCACGTCGCCACCCCGACGCACAGCGTCGCAACCGCCCGGGCGGCCTCCCGCGGGTACGGCGTCATGAACTCCCCGGCACCCCGCCCGGCCTCCACGACCTGGCGGACCATCCGCTGCTGCTCGTCACGCAGCGCCACATACTCGGCCCGGTACGCATCGTCCAGGCTCCGAATCTCACTCGAGGCCACGAACGCGTGCGGGCGCCGAAACATGTGAAACCGCAACAACGACTCCACCAGCGCGTCGAACTGCCGCGACGGCCGGCCCCCCGCCGACGCCAGCGCCGCCCGGCTCCGCTCGTGCAAGTCGCCCATCACCGACATCAGCAGGGCCCGGAGAATCTCCTGTTTCGACCGGTAATGGTGGTACAGCCCCGGGACGGACAGGCCGGCACCCGCAGCAAGGTCGCGGATGCTCGTGCCGTGATAGCCGCGCTCGGCGAACAGATGCAACGCGGCCTCGAGCACCGGGGGGAGGCCGGAAACGCCGTACTCACGCCAACTCGCGCCGCTCACGCCGTCACCTCCGCTTCGCTCCGGCAGCGGCATGAGCTGAACCTGCGCCCATGATGAGCGGCCCCTCCACTCCGCTCCGGACCACTCACGCCGCCAACTCTACGATCCGGCGCGGGACGTGTTGCGGGCCGGTCACCTGGAACAATGCCGCACTCTCCTCACATATCCGGCGGCGTGGCCGAATACCGGAGTATCCGCGTCCGCTCCGGAACGGACGCGCTTACCGAAAGGCGCTGGTTGTGGCGACGTCGCACCACCGGAGCCTGCGGCAGTCCACGGTCAACCGCGCCGCCGCCGGCATCCTCCTGCTGATCACCGGCCTGCTCGTGCTGGCCGTGTGGATGGTCAACGCCGCGGTCCAGCGTCAGGCCGCCGCGTACGAGCGCCAGGCGCAGTTCAAGGCGCTCGCGCTCGAGCTGAACGGCGCATCCGACCTGCTGACCGCCGAGGCGCGCAGCTACGCCGCCACCGGCGACCGCAAGCACCTCGACAACTACTGGCGCGAGATCAACGAGACGAAGACCCAGGACCGGGTGGTCGCCCAGCTGCGCCAGCTCGGCGCGGACAGCGACGAGTTGGCCCTGATGGACAAGGCGAAGGCCAACTCCGACGCGCTGGTACAGACCGAGTCCCGCTCGCAGCGGCTGATGCTGGAGGCCGCCGGGATCCCCGTGAACGACATGCCGCCCGCGATCGCGCGGTTCCAGCTCACGCCCGAGGATCGGGCGCTGAGCGGCCAGGCGAAACGCGACCTCGCCCGGTCGATCATGTTCGACGCGAAGTACGACCAGGACAGGGGCGTGATCGCCGAGCCCATCCGGCAGTTCCAGACGCTGATGAACGACCGCGCGGAGCAGGCGGTGCGCGACGCGCGGAACGCCACGCTGACCTCGGTCGGGCTGCTGGTCGGGCTGGCCGTCCTGCTGCCGCTGGCGATGGGCGCGGTGGTCTACCTGTACAGCGCCAAGGTCGGCAAGGTCGTCGTGCGCTACACGAGGGCGCTGCGCACCCGGGACCAGAACGACCTCAGCTTCCGGCTGGCGCCGGCGGGGACCCACGAGTTGCACGCCCTGGGCGGCGCGTTCAACGACGAGCTGGACCGCACCCTGCACCTCGTGCGGGCCGTGGCGGGCAACGCCGAGACGCTGGCATCGGCCGCGCAGCAGCTCTCCGCGACCAGCGAGCAGGTGTCGGCCAGCGCCGAGCAGGCCCGGGACCAGGCGGGCCTGGTCTCCGCCGCCGCCGAGCAGGTGTCGCACAACGTGCAGACGGTCTCGGCCGGTACCGAGGAGATGGGCGCGTCGATCCGGGAGATCGCGCAGAGCGCCAACGAGGCGGCGCGGGTCGGCCACGACGCGGCGACCGTCGCCACCGGGACGAACGAGACGGTGGCGAAGCTCGGCGAGTCCTCGGTGGAGATCGGCAACGTGGTCAAGGTGATCACGTCGATCGCCGAGCAGACGAACCTGCTCGCGCTCAACGCCACGATCGAGGCGGCCCGCGCGGGAGAGAGCGGCAAGGGCTTCGCCGTGGTGGCCAACGAGGTCAAGGAGCTGGCGCACGAGACGGCGAAGGCGACCGAGGACATCTCGCGGCGGGTCGAGGCGATCCAGCGCGACACCGAGGCGGCGGTCGCGTCGATCGAGCAGATCACCAAGGTGATCGGCCGGATCAACGACTACCAGACCACGATCGCGAGCGCGGTCGAGGAGCAGAGCGCGACCACCAATGAGATGAACCGCGGCGTCTCGGAGGCCGCGACCGGCTCCGGTCACATCGCCGAGAACATCTCCGGCATCGCGACGGCCACCCAGACCGCGGCGGCAGGCATCGCCGAGGCCAAGCGGGCCAGCGCCGACCTGGCCCGGATGAGCGGTGAACTGCAGGGGCTGATCCGGGACTACCACTACTGATCTTGTCGCGGAGCGACGACGACACGAAGCGGCATCAGGCGACGTCGAGGGTGGCGCGGCGGCGGCTTTCCCGCTCGAACCAGGCCAGCAAGGCCAGGCCGGCGGCGGCGTAGAGCAGCCCGAGCCCGGCCTCGGCGAGCAGGTCGCCGCGCACCGCGCCGAGCGTGGCGCCGGCCGCCACCCGTCGGGCCGCGTCGATGCCGTGGGTCAGCGGCAACCAGTGCGCCACCGCGGCCATCCAGGCCGGCAGCTTCGACAGCGGCACGTTGACGCCGGCGAAGATGAGCAGGATGCCGAACAGGATGTTGGGCAGCACCGCCGTCTCGCGCACGCGCAGCGCGAGCGCCGCGTTGGTCAGGCCCAGCCCGGTGCAGGCGAACGCCGACACGGCCACGACGAGCGTGAGCGGGACGGCGGATTCCGGCCGCAGGTGTACCCCCAGTAGCACCGCCCCCACGAACAGCGCGACGACGGACACGACGAACCCGTTGACGATGACGGGCAGCGCCCGGCCGAGGAACAACGGAAGGCGGGCGGCCGGCGAGGCCAGCAGCAGCGGCAGGGTCGCCTGCTGCCGCTCACCGCTGATGGTGTTGCCCATCGCGAACAGGCACGGGATCGCGGCATACTGCACCGCGTTGCCGATGACGAAGAACGCGTCGTCCTCGACGCCGGCGGCCCGCCCGACGTAGGCGAAGAACAGAATCTGGAAGATCGGCCCGAGGATGAACGTGGGCACGAGGACCCACGGGCTCAGCCAGGCGAACAGGGCCCGGTAGCTGGTCAGCCCACCGATGAAGAACAGCCGGAGGGCGTTCACGACAGCGCCAGGGTCGCGTTGGCGCGGGCCGAGTGCAGCAGCCGCCGGGCGAGCAGCGTGCCGGCGATGCCGTACACCGCGGCGAGACCGAGGCAGGCGGCGATGCCCGGCAGCGGGTTGTCGCCGAGCGCCGCGGCCCGGACCGCCTCGATGCCCCAGGTCGGCGCAAGCAGCCACGACACCGGCCGGGTCCAGCCGGGCAGCAGGGACAGCGGCACCAGGAAGCCGCACAGCAGCCACACCGGGAACTCCAGCGCCGTGCCGAGCGCCCACGCCGTGCGATACCGCACGGAGGAAACGGCGACGAGGAAGCCCAGGACGCCGACCGCGACCACGGTGGCCAGGCACGCCGCCACGAACGCCACCGGGTGCCGCACCGCGATCTCGATGCCGAACACGAACCGGCCCCACAGCAGGGTGGCGACGAGACTGTACGCGCCGACGGTGGCCATCGACAGCGTCATCGGGAGTATCAGCAGCGGGAACGGCGTCGGCGCGGCGACGAGCAGTTCGAGGGTGCCCTGGCGGCGCTCCTGCTGCAGCGACGCGGCGGCGGTCGTGCTCGTCGACGACCACACGCCCATGATGCTCGCCCCGACCGCCGCCGACAGCAGCGCCGGGCCGGACGCGCCGGCGCCCCGGTACATGAGGAACACGGTGGTGGCGAAGAACAGCGGATACAACACCCCGAGGATGCCGTCGAACGCCGAACGGCTGCGCAGCTTCAGCTGCAGCGCCCACGCGACGGTCACGATGCGCACATACCTCACGACTGTCCCACCAGCTCGACGTAGGCGTCCTCCAGCGTCGGCGGCCGGGTCGCGACCCGCCCGACCCGCGCCCCGTCGAGCAGGCCGAGCACGGCCGGGGTCAGCTCAACGCCAGGCTCCCCGTGGACCAGCAGCACCTGCGCCGGCCCCCGCTCCTCCACGCTCACCGAGCGAACCCCGCCCAGCGCCCGCACCCGGTCGCCAGTGTCCGCCGCCATCCCGAACACCTCGAACTCCACGACGTTGCCGACGCTGACGCGCTGCTTGAGCTCCTCCGGAGTGCCACCGGCCACGATCCGCCCGCCGCTGATGACCGCGATGCGGTGGCACAGCTCATCGGCCTCGAACATGTAGTGCGTGGTCAGCAGCACCGTCGTGCCGATCTCCACGAGCGACTTGACGGTCTGGCGCAGCTCACGGGCGCCGACCGGATCGATGCCGATGCTCGGCTCGTCGAGGAACAGCACCTCGGGCCGGTGCAGCAGCCCGCGCGCGATGTGCAGCCGCTGGCGCATGCCCCGCGAATAGCCCTCGACCCGCTCCCGCTCCCGCCCGTTGAGCCCCACCAGCTCCAGCAACTCGCCGATCCGCCCACGCTGCTCGCGGACCGGCACCGCATAGAGCTCAGCGAAATACCGCAGGTTGTCCAACCCCGACAACCGGTCGTAAAGCCCCCGGTCGCCGCCGAACACATACCCGACCCGCCGCCGCACCTCCCGCGGCTGCGCCACGACGTCATACCCGAGCACACGCACCCGCCCACTCGTCGGCAGCAACAGCGTGATGAGCATCTTGATGGTTGTCGTCTTGCCCGCCCCGTTTGGCCCGAGCAGCCCGAACAGCTCGCCGCGCTCGACGCCGAAACTGACCCCGCGCACCGCCTCGACCACTCGCTCGGTGCGCTGCAACCGGGAACGGGACCGGAAGGTGCGCGTCAGGTCGGCCACTTCGATGACGGGCATACAGCTCCCTCGTGCACCCACGTATGGGCGCAGCTGCCTGAAACATTCGCGAGCATCGAACATAACACCGCCGGCCGGGTCGCGATGTCCCGCGCGGGAGTCCCGGGCCGCTTCCTATTGCTCCCGCTCGACGCGATGTGCCAGGCCGTCCACGATGGGGACCTCCGGAGGGTTGGTCGGCGTCGACCTCCACCGCCGACGGCCCGGCCAAGGAGTGGCCGTGGCACGGCTCGGCCCGCCCGTCCCGTGATCTTCGCGCCGATACGAAGATTGCCCCATGGAACTGCGACTGCGTCCCGACTACCGGCTGATCATCCTGGGCCCCGGCGTGTACGCCGGGGCCGAGGCAGTACCGCCGGGTTCCCCATGATCACGGAGCGAACGTGCTGCTCTTTGTGCATTTTCACTCCGTGATGATGGAGAACCGGCCCCGGCGCCACCAACTCCGGCATCGACACACGCTTCAGCGTGCTGTCAACGAGGTCTCCGCCGGTCGAACGTCCTTGGTCATCTTCACCTCAACGGGGCGGCTCCGCCTCGTTTCGCCAAGCGCCAGCAGTCCGCCCAGGGCGATCCCGGCCAGGACAGCCGGCATCGTCCCGATGATGTCGCTATCAGATACGTTGATCGGTGGGTTGCCGGCCAGTGCGGTGAAGACGTCGCCGACGTGTAAGTACGCCAGTGCGAGGACAGCGGGTATGAACACCAGCGGAAAGACCAGCGCAGCAGCGGCGGCCACCGCCGGGTACCACAGCCATTGTCTCGGCTTTTCCGGCCGTCGCCAGGCCACGATCGCGACGCAGACCACCAGCAGCACGGTGAGGCCCAGCCCGAGCAGCAAGCGCTCCGGGCCTGGCTTGGGATACGTGTGGCGCAGCAGCCAGGGTGTAGCGGCCGCGACCGCGCCGCCGAGACAGCCGACCAAGTACCGGATCCGGGAGACGCGGGGCGCGACGCTGAAGGCCGCGCCGACCGCGATGAGCGCGAGCACGCAACTGGCCCCGGCGCTGCCAGGGTTGAGCGCGGGCTCGGTGTCGGTCGGCGACTCGGTCAGCAGGCTCATACTGGACAGCACCGCGGCAACGGCCGCCGCGACGAGCAGCCCGGCGCGGTGCGCAGTGCCCCGGCTGGTGACGCCGCGGTAGCAGCCGGCAAGCGCCACCACGGCCGCGACAACCGCCAAGGGAACGGTCCCGTTCGACAGTTCGGCCCGGTCGAGCGCGATGTCGACGGCCAGCCAGACCAGCCCACCGAGCAGAGCCTCCGCGGTGGCCCGCCGCCGCGCACGGGCGCACACGACAACCGCGAGCACCACCGCGACGATGGCGTCCCAGCGCAGCTCCCTCGCCCAGTAGGTATTGTTCTGGCCCTCCGATCCGGCTAGCGGCTCGCTCAACGGCTGCAGCACCACCAGACCGATCGCCCACAGCACCGCCGCGCCCGCCGCCGCCACGGCCACCGCCACCTGTGTCGTGGTCAACCGCCAGGTCCGGACCTCGCCGTCCAGCGGCGACCGCTCGCCGGCCGCGGAGACCACGGCGCCGGCGCTCGGCGCCACGGTCGCCCCCGCCTCGGCCGCGCCGGCCGGCCGTGGCCGGGACGCGGCCCACCCGAACGACACCGCGCACACCGTCGACGGCAGCAGCCGGCAGGCAATCAGCGCGATCTGCCACCGCACCGGGCCGTCACCGAGCGCCGTCATCGGCGCCGCCACCACCGGGGCGAGCACGGACGCAAGCAGCGCCCCAGCCCCGGCAACGCCCCAGCTCCAGCGGGTCTGCCCGGCCGCGTCACGGCCGGCCGCGACGACGACCACCGCGAAGGTGACCAGCACCCAGGCCAGGATCATGGTCGCGAAACCCACCGCGCCGTAATGAGTGATCGCGGCTTCGCGTCCGCCCTGCCACCCGACGAGGACGACGCCGAGAACGCCGACCGCCAGGCCGGCGCGCCTCCAGACCCCAGCTCCGCGAGTGCTCACCGCGGCACCGCCGCCCAGCCACCGGCCGACCACCGCTGCGTAGACCGACGTGAGCGCGGCGGCCAAGGCGGCGGCGAGGAGAGGCAGGTATCGAATCTCGAGGTCCGAAAGCAGGTCGAACAGCAGGCTTTGCAGCAGCATGGCCAACCCGACGCCGAACCCACCCGCGAGCAGCAACCCGACCGACGCGCGCAGCACCGGACCGGGCCCGCGCCACCACTCCCAGCGCCTGCTCGGCAAACCGTGTTCGTCGTATGCCACGGGACTGGCAGCCAAGCTCACCGCGAACGTCAACCGTCGCCACGCGCTGCGGTCTTCCCGCTCGAGCGCCGCCAGCTCGGCGAGCCACTCCTGGGTCAGGTCGTCACGCACCTCGGCCGGCCAGCGACGACCCCCGATCCGCAGACAGCCGCGGGTGAGGCGAGTCAGAAGTCCCATGTCGGCCTCGGTTTCACCGCGCCGCGCCGCGAAGCGCGCCGCTGCCGATAGGCCGCGAGCTCGGCACGGGCGCTCTGCACGCCGTGGGGCGTGAGCTGATACCACCGACGGGCCGGTCGGCCGGCCTCCGCCGGGTCAATTTCCTCCCAGCGCGCCTGCAGCCACCCGATCCCCTGCAGCCGGACGAGGATGGGATATACGGTGCCGCTCGGGCAGCCGGTGGCGCGCATGACGTCGAGCCCATAGCGCTCGACCGTGGGGTCGGCGAGGAACACCTCGACGACTTGCACAAGGGTAGTCGTGATCCGTAACGGCTGGGTCATGGCGGCTTATGCTACATAGGGTGGCGTCGTTACGCTACATAGGGTCGAGAGATGCAGATTCCTCGTATCGCTCGGTGTGGCCGGCGGGTGGTCCTGGCCAGAAACTAGGCGGACTCTTCGCCCTCTTCGCCCAGCACCTTGGCGAGCGGCACACCACGCAAGCTGAGCAGCACCATCGCGACACACCCGCAGGTGAGTGCGATGTCGGCGACGTTACCCACGAACAGGCCGTAGTCGATGAAGTCCACGACATGCCCGCGGGCGAAGCCGGGCTCGCGGAAGAGCCGGTCGCCCAGGTGGGATACCGCGCCGCCGAGCAGCGCACCCAGTCCGAGTGCCCAGCCGCGAGAGGCCAGCCGACGCGCGGTGTAGAGGATGCCGACCACTGCGACCGCCGCCACCACGGCGAACACCCAGGTCGCACCGGTGCCCATGGAGAACGCGGCGCCGGGGTTGTACAGCAGCCGGAAGTGGATCAGAGGGGGGATCACGGCGACGCGCTCACTGTCGGACAGCGCGGAGACCGCCCAGAGCTTGGTGAGCTGGTCCACGAGCAGGACCACCGCGGCCAGCATGAGCATCATGCCGTACAGCCGCCTCGAACCCCGCTCTGACCGCATCATGCATGGCCTCCACGCTGTAGCGATATCCGAACTACGAACGAGCAAACCGTAGTGGCAGAACCGCAGCACGAGCAAGATCACAGGCTCCGCGCGGGTCAGAGCCGTTTAACCTAACCATCTTCTCCTCATTCGGCCGGAGCGCGGTGTTCACCCGCATGTCGATCGATCTCGTCAACGTGTGCCTACCTGTTGCTTCAGTCAGGGGAGACATGATGGCTCGACCCAGAACCCGACATGTGCTGATCGTGGGCGCCGCGGCGCTCGCCCTCCTGCCCGCCGCCGCGACACCCGCCGCGCAGGCCGGCGAGCCCGGCCAGGGCCAGACGGGGCATCAGACGCTCTGGCGCGGCGACTTCGACGGCGCAAGCAGTGCCTGGACGGTGCGAACCGACGGCCCGGCGGCCGGCTGGCGCGGCTGGACGTTCACCCAGCGCAACGACTGGTTCGCGGCGGCCGCGCCGGCCGGCGTCGGCTGCGATCCGGAGCAGAACCGGCCGCTCGACTCCCGCTGCTTCCTTGACGGGCGCAACCAGTTCTCCCGCTCGCGCGGCGTGCTCGCGGTGGCGGACAACGGCGTGGCGGCGGCCAAGGGCGCCGCCGTCGACGGGGATCACCCGGTCAACAGCACGCTCGTCAGCCCCGGCGTGCCCGTCGGCGGCAAGAGCGCGGTCGAGCTGGTCTTCTCCTCGCACTACCGCCAGGCGCACAAAGCGGTCGCCCGCGTGACCGTGGCGTTCGACGGCGGGGCGGAGAAGGAGATCCTGCGCTACTCCGCGGCCCGGATCAGCGCGAACGGCGGCGGCGACGTCGTCTCCGGTCAGGAGGTGATCCGGGTCGACGTGCCGCGCCGCGCCCGCAGCGCCGTGTTCCGCTTCGCCTACAGCAACAACCGCCCGCAGATGTACTGGGCGGTCGACGACGTGGTGGTTCGCACTCCGCTGCCGGCGCTGCCTCGCGGCGCGAAGGCGACCACGTTCCAGGTGCTCAGCGACATCCAGGTGGAGGGACTGCCGTACACCGACGGTGCGCTGGACCTGCTGCGGCGCGAGGCGCCGGGCGCGAAGGCGGTGCTCCTCGACGGCGACATCATCAGCGGGCCGCGCGATCAGACCCAGGAGCAGCAGGTCAAGGAGTACGCCGATGTGAGCGCCGTGTTCGCCCGGCACCGGCTGCCCACGGTGCTGCCCGCGATCGGCAACCACGACAGGCGCAGCCGGGTGCTGACCCCTCAGCAGCAGCAGGACAACTTCCTCGCGTTCGCCAACCGGTGGGGCGCGGGCATCGACAAGCCGTACTACGAGAAGGTCGTCGGCGGTGTGCCGGTGATCGTGCTCGGCGAGGAGAGCGGGGTCGCGGAGCAGGAGAAGCAGTCCATCAGCGACGCTCAGGTGGCGTTCCTGAAGCAGCGGCTCGCGGACTGGGCGCGCCAGGGCAAGCAGGTGCTGGTGATGAAGCACTACCCGTTCGAGTGGACGGTCTCCGGCACGTACGGCAACTTCTACGGCAACGGCCCGCGTGACTTCGAGCTCGAGGCGGTCGTCGGCAAGTACCCGAACGTGATCTTCCTGAGCGGGCACACGCACTGGTCGCCGTACCGGCGGGACTGGTCGGCGCGGGTCGTCACCTAGGGCGGGCACCCGGACGGCTACACCGCGATCAACACCGGTGCGCTGGCGATGGAGTTCGCGCCCAGCCCAGACGACCCGTGGGACGAGGACTCGGCCACCGACCGGCCCGAGTCGCCGGCGGTGCTCACCGTCGCCGTGTACCCGGACCGCACGATCGTGCGCGCCTTCGACGTGCTCACCGGCAAGCAGATCAACGAAGTTGAGGTGGCCAGGCCGCAGGCAAGCCGCTGACCGCCGCCCCGGCCCCGCCCGCACACCCGGCACGGTACCGGGATATCGTGCCGGGCGGGGCCGTGGACGCGTCAGAGGCCGTCAGAAGCGGAAGTGCGACACGAGCTGCTGCAGTTCGGCCGCCGTGCGGGCCAGCTCCTGACTCGCGGCCTGGGCCTCGGTGACGCTCGCCGCGGCCGCCTGGGAGGCCTCGGCGACGCCGTTGATGTTGTCGGCGATCTCGTTGGTACCGCTCGCGGCCTGGGTGACGTTGCGGCCCATCTCGCCCGTCGTGGCGGTCTGCTCCTCCACGGCGGCCGCGATGGTCGACTGGTACTGGTTGACCCGCTCGATGATCTCCGCGATCCCGGTGATGGACACCCTGGCGGCCTGCGCGTCCGCCTGGATCGCGGCGACCCGGGCCGAGATGTCCTCGGTCGCCTTCGCCGTCTCCTGGGCCAGGTCCTTGACCTCGCTGGCCACCACGGCGAAGCCCTTGCCCGCGTCACCGGCCCGTGCCGCCTCGATGGTGGCGTTCAGGGCCAGCAGGTTGGTCTGCTCCGCGATCGAGGTGATCAGGTTCAGCACGTTGCCGATCTCCGTCGAGGAGGAGCCCAGCTTGCCCACGGTCTCGTTGGCGCTGCGGGCGTCCCGCACGGCCTGCCCGGCCACGGCGGCGGCCTCGGCGGCGCTCTGCGCGATCTCCTTGATGGAGGCGGCCATCTGCTCGGCACCGGTCACCACGCTCTGCACGCTGCCGGAGACGTGCGTCGCCGACGCCGCCACCACGCCCGCCTGGGCGCTGGTCTCCTCCGCCGTCGCGGCGATCTGCTCACTGGTGACCGACAGCTCCTCCGACGACGCGGCGACGCTGCCCGCCGTCTCGGCGACCGCCGCGATCGTCTGCCGGGTGCGGGTGGTCGCGGCGTCGAGGCCCTTCGCCATCTGCCCCACCTCATCGCCCGAGTCGATTCCGGCCAGCCGGGTCAGGTCGCCGGCGACCACCCCGGCCAGCACCTCGTTCACCCGCCGCAACGGCCCGGTGATCATGCGGGCAACCCACCAGCCCAGCAGCAGCGCGATCGCGATGCCGACGCCCAGCACGGTGAACAGCACGGTCCGGCCCTGCCGGTAGGTGGAGTTGGCGGCGGCGACGGTGCGCTCGGCCTGGCTCGCCTCCGCCCGGGTCGCGGTGTCGAGCTCGGCCAGGGCCTTCGCGGACAGCGGCCCTCCCACCTGCGCGCTGACCTCGACGAAGGTGGCGAAGTCGTTCGCCCGCGCCGCCGGCAGCATCTGATTGTTCAGCACGTCGCGGTACTGCTGCCAGAGGTCCATGAACCGCCGCACGGCCGCCGGGTCGGAGGCGGCCGTAAGGTACGTGTTGATGTTCGCGTCCACAGCGGCGTCGGCGGTGCGTATCCGCTGCTCGGCCGCGTCGACCGCCGCTTTGTCGGCGGCCAGCGCCGTGTCGCGGATGGCGATGCGGACCGTGTTGGCCTGCACTCGGGTCTCGGCCAGGTGCATTGACGGGACAAGGTTCTGCGTGTTGATGTCCTGCCCGCGCTGGTATGTGTTCGACAGCGCGACGGTGGCCACGATGCCGCCGGCCACCGCCGCGACGGCGACGGCGGCGACGGCCGTGAAGATCTTCGTTCCGACCCGGCGGTTGGCGAACCACCGGGTCGGTCCCGTGGAAGCTCCCATGGACGTACCCTTCACACGCGTGCCGGGGGAGGTCACGTTGCTGCGGGGGACGCCGTGACACCTGCGCACGAAGCGGTTCCCGCCGGTCGGTGCCGGCGACGAACCGCGGATCGGACAACCCGCATCGACCGTTGCCTGCGAGTCACTGATCATGAGGATACGACGATAAAGACCGCGGTGAGGGCGTTTCGACGACACACCGCCACGACCGGCCGCCGGTACCTTGCCAATCGGGGCGACGCGCGGGGCAGCTCATCGGCGCCGGCTTCGTCAGCTGGGTGGCGATCCGGGTGGCGCAGGCAGGGCCCGCCAGATCCACCCGCTGATGTGGGCGGTCGCCGCCGCATTCGTGATCTACTTCGGCATCAACCTGGTCAAGGCCGCCACCGGCGTCAGCTGACCGGCCCTCCGCCGCACCCCCGCTGCCCTGGCCCGAGGCGGCGGGGATGCGGCACGACCCGCGTCGAGATCGCCTTCCCCACCGGTGAGCCGACGGTGGCGACCCTCGACGGGCAGTGGTACTCGGCCTGGCTGCCCGGCCCCAGTCCGCCCGCCTCGCCGACGCCACGCGTGTGACGGCGACGACCCCGACCGGCACGCTGCGCAAGACGATCGGCCACGGCTGACAACCGCGGACCGGTCCGAACCTGGCCGGCTTCCGATACCCGCGCACCGCATCCAGTTGCCGCGCCGCGGCGGATCACGCAGACTGTGCGACCACGGCCGTCTGAGGACACGGCGCGCTGTGATCGACGGGAGGAACCGAAGCTGTGGGCATGGTGTGGATCGGGCGTCGGCTATCCGCCGATGAGCTGCGGGAAGTGCTGGAGGATCCGGCGAAGGTCGACGAACTGCTGTACGGCGACCTCGATGACGACGAGGCCGAGATGCCCGATCCTGCACTGGATCTGGACAAGTCCTGGCACGGCATCCATTACCTGCTCACCGGCACCCCGTGGGAAATCGGTTCGGACGCGGCCGGCGCGGCAATCCTCGGCGGCGACGAGATCGGCGAGGACGGTGGTTACGGGCCGGCCCGGCTGCTGCGCCCCGACGCCGTCCGCGGGATCGCCGCAGCGCTGGATGGGCTGAGTATCGAGGTTCTCCGCGCCCGTTTCGACCCGCAGGCGATGACGGCCGCGGACATCTATCCGACCATCTGGGCAGACGGCATCGACGAGTTCGACAGCTACCTCGCGCCGCACTTCACCGAGCTGCGTAGCTTCTACCGGACCGCCGCGGCCGGCGGCCAGGCAGTGCTGCTCGCCATCACCTGACCGGCGACACGGACCACGGGCCGTGGCCACCTGGCCGGCGGGAGCCGGTTCGGGTTCGCGCCGATCCAGCGCTCAGCCGCGCCGGGCGTTGACGATCATTCCGGTGAGCGTACCGGCGGAGAACAGCACCTGGTTGGCGAGCGCGGCCTGCGGCTGTTGGCTGACGATGGCGAACAACGCCGGCCAGAGTCCGAGAACGGCGAGGTCGACGCCGCCGAACACCCACATGAACAGCCCGGTCGGCAGCGTTCCGGCGGGCGAGACGACCGGTGCGATGTCGTGCCGCACCTGCCGGCGGCGGGCCGAGCGCAGCGCACCCGCCGCGAGGCCCGGACCCGCGCACGCGCCGAGCAGGGCCCACATGCCCAGCCCGCCGGACGTCGCCGTCGCCCCGACCGCCAGCAGCGCGACCGTGCACCAGACGGTGCAGACCACGACCGGCACGGTCACCCGGCCGGTGAACAACTGGGCGTCGGTGAGGCCGAGCAGCCGGGCGAGGGCCCGGTCGTCCCGATCGCGGCGGGCGTTCGCCGTGCTGGACGCGGCGGCGGCGACCCCGGACAGCAGCCACACGCCGGCGATCACCCAGCGTGACACGGGCAGGCCGGTGGCGAGGACCGGCACGGTGGCGAGCGCCGCGGCAAGCAGCAGCCGCACCGGCGAGCGCGCCAGCAGCAGCGCATCCTGGCCGGTCGCGACGAACCGACCGGTGAGGCGGGGCAGCCGGTCGGGTCCGAAGCGGCGCCCCCGCCAGCGGCGGTCCTCGGCCGCGCGCGACGCGAGCCCAGGGTCAAGCGTGACGAACACGGCCGTGGCGGCGCCGCTGCTCTGTGCGGCGTCGGTGAGGTTGGCCAGGGTGAGCGCCCGCAGCCGGTACCAGATGAAAATCGGCACTCCCAGCGCACCGGCGCCGACGAGCGCCGCCACCCAGGTGTGGTGCGCGGCGAGCAGCGGCCAGCCCCACGGGCCGGTGTAGGCGACCGCACCCACCGGCAGACCGGCGGCGGAGCCGACGGCGACGGTCGCGGCGGCCAGCACCAGGACGGTGGCCCACCGCGACAGCACGCGCGCGGGGCGGCGGCTCGCGGCCTGCACGCCGACCGTCGCGCCGACGCTCAGGACCCCGCCGCCCAGCGCGGCCAGCAGCACCGCACCGGCTCCCGCGGTCGAAAGGGTCAGGGTCAGCAGGCCCTGCGACAGCCCTGCCAGCAGTCCGATGCCGACCACCTGCGCGCCGGCCGGCGCCAGCAGCGCCCGCCGGTCGAGGTGCGTGGTGAACAGCCACTGCAGCGCCGGGGCCGAGGTCGAGACCGGCCCGAGCGCCGCCGCGGCCGCGAGCAGCGCCGCCGTCCAGCCGAGACCGGCGGCGAGAAGAACACCTTCCCTGGTACCGGCGGACGCCGCCGTCTGTCCGCTGAGGATGGACTGCAGCTGTGCCCAGACGGCGTACCCGACCATGGCGACCAGCAGGACGAGCGTGTATATCGTCTCGAAGCGGTCCGACCCCGGCGCGGCGGCGCGTTGCCGGCGACGGATCCACCGGCGCACCCGGCCGACGCCGATGCCCACCTGCGCGGCCGCCGTCACGCCTCGGCCGTCTCGTCGTACCAGTCGTAGCCCAGCTCGACGACCGCGCAGCCCTCGGTCACGGTCGGATCGTGCGAGGCGAGCAGCGCCGCACCGCCGCGCCCCAGGTACTCCCCGACGAGCGCGGCGACGAGAGCCCGGCCGTCCTGGTCGAGGTGGCGCTCCGGCTCGTCGAGCAGCAGCAGGCGGCTGGGCCGGTCGAGCACCATCGCCAGGGCCAGGCGCTGCTGCTGCCCCGAGGACAGGCTCGACGGTGACGCGTCCGCGAAGCCGTCGACCCCGAGCCGCTCGCTCAGCTCGCCCTCGGCGAACCAGCCGTCGTCGATGGGCCCGTTCGCCAGCCGGACCAGGCTCAGGTGCTCCCGGGCGGACAGCCCGGGATACCAGGCGGGCGAGTCCAGCAGCGCCGCGACCGCCCGGCGGAACGCCGCGCTGCGCTCGTCGACCCGCTCGCCATCGACCCGGATAGCGCCGTCCATCGGCGCCAGCAGCCCGGCAACGCAGCGCAGCACCGTCGACTTGCCGATCCCGTTCGGCCCGCGCAGGGCCACCCCCTCGCCGCCCTCGACGGTGAGCGTCAGCTCCTCGATGACGACTCGGTCGCCGTATCCGACCTTGAGCCCATCCACCTCCAGCATCGGCCGAGTGTAGATGCCGCGGCCGCTCCACGACGCTCCTGACGGTCCCGTGGCCTGGCTGTTCCGGCCGGGCGAGCCGTTCAGCCCGCCCGGCCGGGGTGTGTCAGCCTAGGGGTAGCTCACCACCTTGACCGGGGTGGTGCCCGAGGGTGTGGTCGCACCCGTGTCGTTGATGACATGGGTGATGGTGCCCTTGAAGTTGAGCGACACGGTCAGCACGCTGTGGAACCGCACGCCGGCCGTGTTCGGCACCTCGAACGCATGGTAGGAGCTCACCGCGGGGTTGTCGTTGAAGAAGCAGTAGCTGCCCAATCCCCAGGCCTCGTGCGTGGTGACGTTGGCGCCCACCTTGTACGCGGCGTACCCGTTGATCCCGCTCGGGTTCATCCACGCCGCCTGGTTGGGCACGTCGTACGGCATCTCGTTCTGGAAGAAGATCGTCTTGCCGTTCTGGCCGTTCCAGACGACCTCGTACTTCTGGTAGTGCTCGACGAACAGGCCGGTCGCCAGGACGTTGTTGCCGTTGACGATGACGCCGGTGTCCGCCGTGTTGATCGTCCAGCCGTAGGTGCCCGCGTTGCCGTGGTCGGCGCGCCAGGCCCAGGTGTGGTCGACGATCGCGTCGTTGCTGTTGACGATGAGGCTCGTCGTCGCCTTACCCGCGATCGAGCCGCCGATGCGGAAGAACACGTCCTGCACCGTCGCCGGGTTGGCCGCGTGGCCGGCGGTCGAGCCGGACGGGCCGACGGTCAGCAGCGCGGCCGAGTTGACCGTACCGGCGTCGAACAGCAGACCCTTGATCCGGATGCCGTCGACGTCGGCGACCTGCATAGCGTTGACCCCGTTGTCCGGGATCAGCGTCGGGTAACCGATGCCCAGCACCACGGTGTTGGGCTTCGTCACGTTGAGCGTCTGGTTGAGGTGGTAGACGCCCGGGGTGAAGAACAGGTTGCAGCCCGAGGCCAGTGCGGAGTTGATCGTCGAGGCGGTGTCGCCCGCGTTCACCACGTAGAACTGGCTCATCGGCAGCGACGTGCCCGGGGTGCTGCCGCCCGCCCAGCTCGGGCCGGCGGCGTTGGTACGCAGCGACGGCAGGAACACCCGGTACTTGCCGGTGCCGTCGATGTAGAGGTACGGCACGTCACGGGAGACCGGGGTGGTGGCCAGTGTGGTGTACGGCGGGGTCGGGAAGCTGTTCGCCGGGGCACCGGTGGTGCCGGAGAACACCATGTTCCACACGCTGCCGTTCCAGCTGCCGAAGGTGCTGTCGCGGGTGTACCACTGCTGCTGCGAGGCCGAGGAGGTCTGCCCGGACACTCGCGTGTCGGCGATGTAGCCGCCGCTGGCGAAGCCGAAGCTCGCCGGGTAGAGAATCAGGTTGCCGTTCACGTTGATCCGGCGGAACGGGGCGGCCTGCGCCACCGCCCAGCGGTTGGAGCCGTTGCTCGGGTTGATGGTCAGGTTCTCGGCGGAGCGCCAGAAGTTCTGCGTCGCGTTGCCGGCGTCCGAGGCGTTGAAGGCGTCGACTGTCACGTCACCGTTGATGACCACGTCGCCCGGGTTCTGGCCGAGACCGGCGACCGAGGTGTAGAAACCGACGTCGTCGCGCACGCTGTACGTGCCCGGCTTGAACAGGTGGGCCACCCGTCCGTTGGCCATCTGGGCGGTCTGCGTGCTCTTCTGCGCGTTGAAGTCGGCGTCCAGCTGCGCCTGAATGGACGCGGTGGACATGCTCGGGTCGAAGATCCGCGTGTTCGGGCCGAAGTTCGGGATGTCGGGCTGGGTCGTGCACGTCGCCGCGCCGATGGTGTAGGTCGCGCTCGCGACCGCGGAGTTGCTCAAACCGGCCGCGATACCGATCGCCCGCACCGTCGTCGTCACGGACACAGTAATCGGCCCCGCGTACAACGCCGACGAAGCCGTCGGAGTCGAACCATCCAGCGTGTACCGAATGCTCGCCCCCGCCGTCGTCGTCGCGATCGACACCGACTGCGCCACACTGTACGTCCCACCCGCCGGACTGAACGTCGGCGTCGCAACCGCCGCGGTGTTGATCGTGTAGGTCGCGCTCGCGACCGCGGAATTACTCAAACCGGCCGCGATACCGATCGCCCGCACCGTCGTCGTCACGGACACAGTAATCGGCCCCGCGTACAACGCCGACGAAGCCGTCGGAGTCGAACCATCCAGCGTGTACCGAATGCTCGCCCCCGCCGTCGTCGTCGCGATCGACACCGACTGCGCCGTGCTGTACGTCCCACCCGCCGGACTGAACGTCGGCGTCGCGACCGCCGCGGTGCCGCCGTGCGTGTAGAAGAAGTGCGGCGTGTCAAACTGCGGGCCGTTCTTCTCGTACGTGAACCAGTACTCCATCACGAAGCCGCTGGTCAGCGAGCTGACGGTCCGCTGCCAGGTCCCGGCGTTTTCGGTCATGCGGAAGTTCTGCTGGCCCGAGTTGGGCGAGAGATAGTGGACGTCGACATAACGCGCGACCGTCGTCGGCGTGAACGAGATCTGCGCCTGCGTCGCGTTCAGCTGCGTGACACTCTGGGCATAGTCGTCGGCAGCGGCGGCCGGGCTGGCGGTGCCGGCGAGGACAACGGCGACGGCGGATGCGGCGACGGCGATCCTGCCGAGGCGGGTGCGCCAGCGCGAATGATGATGGACGATGTCTCGAGAGCTGTGATTCATCGGGTGGACGCCTCCAAGCATGGAAATCCGGGCGGACGGACAGGCGTGTGAGAGCGCTCTCTGTGGCGAGACGATAGACTGGCAACACTGGCAACGGAAGGTTTACAAGCCAGAAACATCCCCATGGATGAAAACCGCTCCGGACACGGAGCTCAGCTCCACACACGAGCAATGGCCGCAGAGCGGATCGCGGTATGAGTGCGCGGGCAGTCAGTCCCCGGACCAACCCCAGAAGTAGATCTCGGTCGGCGTGCCGACGGCATCGTGTAGAACCGCGCAACGTCCAAACCAGCGGTGTTTGGCCAGATCGTCGATTGCCTCCAGGTGGTCGCGAGTGACCTTCTCGACGCCAGCCCGGTCGAGCGCCTCCGTGGCAGTCACCGGGCGATCGTTCCGTACGCGGGCTCGCCGTACTCGGTGCTCGACGAACTCCAGGCGCTTTACGCTCACTGTCTGGCGCGCGCTGCGATCAGCGAACCGCTCGCACTCCAATCATGGGGACTGCACGATTTCCGCCTCATCGATCCGGACGGGTACTACGTCCGAGTCACCCACGGCAACGCCGCGGCGGGCTTCGACCCAGCTACCTAAAGATCGATATCTGGCCCACCGTGCACCGACTCGTCACCACGGCGATTGGAACGCGTCAACGGGAGGAACCGCCGCCGGTCAGGTGAGTCAGGAGCAGGGTGGTCATCGTCTTGGCGGCCTGTTCCGGGATGTTGTGGCCCACTCCGTCGAGGTTCACCAGCCGATACGGCCCCGTGACCCACCGACGTGTCGCTTGGACGCCGGACGGCGCTACGAACGGATCGCGCGTGCTCGCGACGAACAGGGTCGGGACCCGCACCGGTTCCGAGTAGCCCTGGAAGTCGTTGGCCCGATACCAGTTCAGGGCCGCCGTGAGGGCGCCCGGTTCGGAGAGGCGCCGGAAGTACTCGGCACACTTCTGCGCCGGAACGCCGGGGAGTGCCGGCGGGCCCGACGCGAGGATCTTGTCCTCCGGGATCGGGCTCGGCTGACGGAAGGTGTCCATGTACTTCGACGCCTCCTGCTGCACCGGATCCTCACGCAACGCTTCGGCGAATGCGCCGAGATGCGGCACGGAGACCGCGGTGAAACTCCGTACCCGGTGGGCGTACCGCGCGGCCACGATCCAACCGACCGCCGCGCCCCAGTCGTGTCCGACCAGGTCGAACCTTCGCCATCCCAAGGCGTCGGCCATCGCACGGACGTCCGTGACCGGGTGATCGAGCCGGTACTTGTCGACACCGACCGGACGGACGCCCGGGGAGTAGCCGCGTTGGTCGGGCGCAACCGCTCGATAGCCGGCCGCGGCAAGTCCGCGCAACTGATGCTCCCACTCGATGCCGAACTCGGGGAACCCGTGGAGCAGCAGCACCGGCCTGCCGTGCACCGGCCCGGCGGCGACGGCGTCGAAGGCACCGGCAGCGGTCCGGATACGAATCCTGGAGATGCCCCGCCGCTCTCCGGCGAGCGCACTGGCGGCAGGTGCGGCACCGGCGACGCCGACGGCCGCTACGCCGGTGAGTGCCGCCGCCGCGAGTTTGACCAAGCCACGACGAGAGGTGGAAATCGACATACGTGAAGCCTGTCGGCGAAGCTGGCACGCGAACATCCAGCCATCCCCCCGTCCTTGAAGGGGGACAGCCCCACCGCTACGCGCTCGATCAACGATCAGACGCGGCATCCTTGCGATGAGCATGCCCTCGAACGACCGAGGCCAGGGCGTCCACCTGCCGGCTACTCGGCGAGCAAGGGAGCCCGCGGCAGACGAGCCGCGCCGCCGAACCTACGCGGCCTCCACCTGGCTGCCGAACCGTCCGGCAACGACCTTCCGCAGCACTTCGAGCGCCTGTTGCGCGTCATCGGGCCCGACCGGCGCGGTCCGTTCCTTGATGTAGGACGCCAGCGCGTAGTCGCGAATGCGGCAGGAAGACGGAGATCCGGCTCACAGCATCCCTGCAAAACTATAGGTTAAGTATGATATTGTCCCCGGCATGGAAACCTGGGACGCGCTGGCGGCACGGCGCAACGTCCGGCAGTACCGTCCGGATCCGATCCCGGAGGCGGACCTCGGCCGCATCGTCGAGGCCGGGTGGCGCGCCCCGTCGGCGTCCAACCGCCAGCACCGGGACTTCGTCGTGGTCACCGACCGGGAGCAGCTGCGGCGCCTGGCGACGGTGTGGCGCGGCGCCCAGCACATCGCCGGCGCGGCGGCCGCCATCGCCCTCGTGGTGCCCGACACCGACGACGAGCGCACCCGGCTGATCGACCAGTTCGACCTCGGCCAGGCAACCTTCGCGATCCTGGTCGCCGCCGCCGACCTCGGCATCGGCACCGGCCACTCGTCCGTGGGCGACCAGGACGAGGCGCGCGCGATCCTCGGCGTGCCGCCGGGCCACACGATCTGGTATCTGGTCGGCGTCGGCTACCCCGCCGACAGGCCGCTACGCCCGATCGTGAAACCCGACCGCCGCCCGCTCGAGGAGGTCGTGCACCACGGCAACTGGCGGTCGCGGTGACCGTCCGGACCCTGTCCTTCCTGACGCCGGGCAACTTTCCCGACGACGATCCGCACGCGGGCCTCGAGGCGACGCTGCAGCTGTTCGAGTACGGTGAGAATCTGGGCTTCGACGGAGCCTGGATTCGGCAGCGCCACCTCGAGCACGGCGTCGGGTCCGCGGCCGTGTTCCTCGCCGCCGCCGGCCAGCGCACGACCCGTCTGCAGCTCGGCACCGCGGTCATCCCGATCGGCTACGAGAGCCCGTTCCGCCTCGCCGAGGACCTGTCGATGGCCGACGTCCTGTCGCACGGCCGGCTCCAGGTCGGGTTCAGCGCCGGCACCCCGCCGCACGCCGACCTCATCGGCGACCTGGTCTTCGACGGCGACTGGCGTTCGTTCGACCTGTCCTACAACCGGATCGCTCGCCTGCGGGACAACCTGCGCGGCGAGTTCATCGGCGGTCCCGACACGGTCATCCACTCCCCCGGCAACGTTCAGCGCCCTCGCCTGCAGCCGTACAGCAAGGGCCTCGTGGACCGGTTGTGGTACGGCGGCGGCAGCCTGCGGTCGGCCCGCTGGGCGGCGTCGGCCGGACTGAACCTGCTCGCCGGCAACATCGTCTCCGGCGAGGGCACCGACGACTTCGTGACGGCGCAGCTCGCGCACATCAGCGAGTACCGCTCGGTCATCGGCCGCCCGGCCCGGATCGCGGTGGGCCGCGTCATCGTCCCGCTGGACAGCGCCGATCGCAAGACCCGGCAGCGGTACCTCACCTACGCCGAATCGCGTCGCGAACGCACCCTCAAGCCGCACGGCGAGCGCCGCACGCTGTTCGCCCCGGACATCATCGGCACGAGCGACGAGATCGTGGACCGGCTGCGTGGGGACGCCGCGGTGCAGGCGGTCGACGAGCTGCGCCTCGAGCTGCCGTACGAGTTCGACCGGTCGCAGTACGAGCAGATCCTGCACGACGTGGTGCACTCGGTGGCGCCGGCGCTGGGCTGGCAGTCCTCGTGAGCGTCGCGTAGTCGGTTGTCGCTGGCGCGCCCTCGTCGTCGTGGTCGGGCACCGGGGGATCGCGCAGGTGAGGCGCGCCGCCCCAGCGTACGGCGCGGCGGCGGAGGTGCCAGAGTACGTTGACGGACCGTGCCGACGCCGCGTACGGCGCGCGTGGGCGGGTGACGGCGCGTACGGGCGGGTGAGATGGGACGGACGAGCAATCGTGCACGGCGTGTGAAGGCCGACCCACCAAGCGAGGTCGCGGCAGCACCGGCGGTGGGCCGCGCGCGCGGGCCCGGGTTGGACGACCGCCGGGCGACCGTGCAGGGCGACCGCCGCGCCGTTCCTGGCGTCTACATCGGGTCGGCGCGCCGCCGCCGGATCCGCCTGCACCGGGTGCTGCTGGCGTGCGCGCTCACCGCCGTGCTCCTGGGCGGCGGCACGGTGGCCGCGGCCGCGGTGCTCGCCAGCCGGTTCGATCGCGCGGTGAACCACGCCGACCTGCTCGGGGATGCCCGGTCCGGGCCGCGCCAGGCCGTCGCCGGCCCGCTGAACTTCCTGCTCATCGGGTCCAACTACCGCACCTGGGACCCGAGCAACGGCGAGCGCGCCGACTCGATCCTGGTCGTACACGTGCCGCGCAGCATGGACCGCGTCTTCCTGGTCTCGGTGCCCCGCGACCTGTACTACATGATCAAGCCGTACCCGCCGACGCATTTCGGGGGCAGCACGGAGAAGATCGACGCAGCGCTCAACTTCGGCGGCATGCCGCTCATGTCGCAGAGCGTCGCGGACCTGATCGGTGTGCGGTTCGACGGTGCGGTCGAGGCCCGCTTCGACGGCTTCACCAAGGCCGTGGAGGCCCTCGGCGGGGTCGACATGTGCGTGGACGAGAAGACGGTCTCGATCCACGTCGGCCACGACAAGGACGGCAAGCTCGCCACCCCGTACACGGAGACCGAGGCCGAGCCGATCCCGGTGCCCGGCGTCACGCCGCAGGTGTACTACCCGGGCTGCCAGCACTTGGCCCCGTGGCAGGCCCTCGACTTCGTCCGGCAGCGGGAGCTGCTACCCAACGGCGACTACGACCGGCAGCGGCACCAGCAGCAGTTCCTGATGGCCGTGCTCAAGCAGACCACCTCGGCCGGCACCCTGTCCGACCCGGTCAAGCTGGACCGGGTCCTGCGGGCGATCGGCAGTTCGCTGACCGTGGACACCAACGGCACGTCCGTGGCCGACTTCGTCTTCGCGCTGCGCGGCATCACGGCAGACTCGCTGGTCGGGCTCAAGACTCCGTCGCATCCGGAGATGATCGGCGACACCTCGTACGTGATCGGCGATCCCGGCATGGACGAGCTGTGGCAGGCGATCCGCGACGACACGCTCGGCGGCTGGGCCGCGGCCCACCCGCAGTTCGTCAACTCGCTGCGCAACGCCGCGCCCGCCGCGCGGAAGTAGCACCGGGTCAGCCGCCGGGCCGGGCGGCGACCACCGAGGCCCATAGCGCCGAGAGGATCGGCCGGCGCAGGTCGATGCGGCGTGCGCACAGCCCGATGACGAAGGTCCCGATCGGCGGCTCCACCGGCACGACCGAGAGCCGGTCCTTGACCGCGCTGGTCTCGAGCACAAGCTGGGGTACGACACCGGCCCCGATGCCGAGCGAGACCAGGGTGAGCAGCGCCTCGTGCCCGTCGACCTCGGCGGCGATCGCGGGGTCGAGCCGCCGCCGGCGCAGCCAGCGCCGGGCGGCGTCGCGGGCCAGGCCGCCGCGGGGCAGCACGAAGGGCACCGCCGCCCAGTCGCCGGCCTGTGCCGCCGCCCGCAGCGCCCGGGCTGTGTGCGCGACGACGCACACCAGCGGCGTCTCGGCCACCGGCAGGCTGGCCAGGTGCTCGGGCACCCGGGCCGACAGCGCGGCGACCGTCACGTCGACCGCGCCCTCGTCGAGCCGGCCGATCGCACCGGCCGCGTCGCCGGTCTGCAGCTCCAGGCGCACCTGTGGGTGGGCCCGGCGGAACGGGGCCAGCAGGTCGGGCAGGATCGCCTGGCCGGCGGTCACCGAGGAGAAGATCCGCAGCGTACCGCTGAGGCCGACCTCATCGCGCCCCGCCTCCCGGTACTGCTCCCACAGCGCGACGGCCTGCCGTGCGTAGTCGGCGAACCGGCGGCCCTCGTCGGTGAGCGCGACCCCGCGCGGCCCCCGGTCGAACAGACGCCGCCCGACCTGTGTTTCCAGCCGCTGGACCGTGCGGGTGAGGGTGGCCGGGCTGAGGTGCCGCTCCACGCTGGTGCGGCCGAAGTTGAGGGTGTCGGCGAGGTGCAGAAACACCCTGAGCGGCTCCAACGACTCCATATTTCACTTCCTGCAACGCATCGTTGCGAAGGTTGCGATTGCCGGAAGAACATTGTCGCCGATAGAACGGGGTCATGACCGTACTGACCTCGCAGATTTTCCCCGTCCACCGCGTCGACCTGCCCGGCGGCCCGGAGCCCGTCGTGCCCGGCGGGCGACACCTGTTTCCTCTGCTGCCGGCCGCGCTCGCCGGCGTGCGCACGATCGGCGTGCTCGGCTGGGGCCCGCAAGGGCGGGCGCAGGCGTTGAACCTGCGCGACTCGCTCGCCGGCAGCGGGATCCGGGTGGCGGTCGGGCTGCGGCCCGGCTCCGCGTCGGTCCCGGCGGCGCGCGCGGAGGGGTTCGAGCCCGGCGACGGATCGCTGGGCGACTGGCTGACCGTGGCGGGCGGCAGCGACCTGGTCATCGCGCTCGTCTCGGACGCGGCCCTGGTCGCACACCACCGGGAGCTCTTCGCCGCGCTGCGTCCCGGCACCACCCTCGGGCTCTCGCACGGCTTCCTGCTCGGTCACCTCGAGCAGACCGGCGGGGACTTCCCGGCCGGCGTCAGCGTCGTCGCGGTCTGCCCCAAGGGCATGGGCGACTCGGTGCGGCGGCTGTACCTGCAGGGCGCCCGGGTCAACGGCGCGGGGATCAACAGCTCCGTGGCGGTGCACCGCGACCACGACGGGCGGGCCGTCGAGCGGGCGCTGGCCTGGTCGATCGGTCTGGGCGCGCCGTACACGTTCGGCACCACCCTCGGCCACGAGTACCGATCCGACCTCGTCGGCGAGCGGGCGATCCTGCTCGGCGCCGTGCACGGCCTGGTGGAGAGTCTGTACCAGCGTTTCCGGCTGGCCGGCGACGACCCGCACACCGCGTATGAGCGCTCGTGCGAGAACGTGACCGGGCCGATCGCGCGCACGATCTCCGCGCGCGGGCCGGCGGCGGTGCGCGACCGGCTCGACGCGGCCGGGCAGGGTGTCTTCGACCGGGCGTACGCCGCCACCTACCGCCCCGCCCTTGACCTGATCGCCGAGATCTACGACGAGGTGGACTCCGGCAACGAGCAGCGGAGCGTGGTGTCGGCCGCCGACCGGCTGGCCGGCCGGCCGATGGCGCCGATCGGCGGCTCGCCGATGTGGGCGGCCGGCCCGGCGGTGCGGGCTCGGCGGGCCGGTCGCGACCTGCCGATCGAGCCGTTCACCGCGGGTGCTTTCCTTGCCGTCCTGATCGCCCAGGTCGACCTGTTCGCCGAGCGCGGGCACCCCTGGTCGGAGATCGTCAATGAGTCGGTCATCGAGGCGGTGGACTCCCTGCTGCCGTACATGCACGCCCGCGACGTCGCCTACATGGTGGACAACTGCTCGGTCACCGCCCGGCTCGGCGCGCGCAAGTGGGGGCCGCGCTTCCAGGCGGTGTGCGAGCAGGTGGCGTTCCCCGCGTTCGACCGCGGCCCGGGGCCGGCGGACCGCGGCGCCGTGGAGGCGTTTGCCAAGCACCCGGTGCACGATGCCCTCGCCGCCCTCGCTCCGCTGCGCCCGCCGGTGGACATCTCGGTCTGAGCGCCCGGCCGGAGGGGCCGGGCAGGCACGTAACCCAGCTATCCTATGTAATAAGTATGGTTTAGTCCACGGTTTGTGCCCCGGTCGTGACAAGGGCGACAGGACGGACCACTGTGCGTTGACACCGCCGACCGGTGCTGCTGCACTTGCGCCATGGCACCAGCGTTACGGTTGGCGATCCGCGGCCACATCGACGGCGGTCGTGTGCGGTCGTCCCCCTGTTCGGGCTGACCCGCGCTCACCGGCTGCGTTCCGGCGCGTCCGGACAGGCCCACTCCCCCGTCGAACCAACAGCAGGCCATCCCGGTGCGGCATGACGCCGGCCGATCGGTCCGGGCTGTCCGTACATCACGCTCGGAGGTTCGTGATGACCATCGCCCCCGTCCGACCCGAGGCATCCACCGTGGACGCCGACCTGTTCCGGCGGCTGCTGCGCCACCACGCCGCGTCCGCCGTCGTGATCACCGCGGCGGGCTCTCCCCCGGCCGGCTTCACCGCCACGTCGTTCACGTCGGTCTCGCTCGACCCGCCGCTGGTGTCGTTCAGCCTGTCCCGCACCGCGTCGGCGTGGCCCACCGTCGAGCACGCCCGCACGATCGCCGTCCACGTCCTGGGCCACGAGCACGAGCACATCGCCCGGACGTTCGCCACCAGTGGCATCGACCGCTTCGCGGCGGGCGTGCCGTGGGAGCCCGGCCCGGACGGCGTGCCGCTGCTGGACGGCGTGCCGGCCCGCCTGATCTGCCGGGTCACCGACCGGATCGCGGCCGGCGACCACACCATCGTGCTGGCCGCGCCGATTGCCGGCCAGCACGCCGACAACGAGCTCACGCCGCCGCTGGTCTACCACGCCGGCCGGTACGGCACCCTGCACCACGGCCGGCACCGATGAGCCTGGTGTCCTCCTCGGCGCCCGAGGTCAACCCGCCCGATCCGCCGATCGGCGACACGAAGAGCGAGATCCTCGACAGCGTCGTCTGGGCGTCCGTCACCGGGCCGCACCACTGGCCCTTCGCCGAAATCCGGGGACAGGCCGCCCGCTACCACCCGGACGTCGCGCCGTTCGTCACCGTCTCGGGCCAGGCCGACGAGCGGGTGTGGGACGACCTCGCCGGACTCGTCGGCCCGGGCGCGACGTTCGCCCTGACCGGCACCAGCCTGACCCCGCCGGACGACTGGGACGTCGTCTCCCGCGACGCCGGCGTCCAACTGGTCGACATCGCCCTCGACGTCGCCGACGACCCCGAGGCGGTGCCGCTCACCGCCGCCGACGTGCCGGAGATCCTCGCCCTCATCGAGCGGACCAAACCCGGGCCGTTCCGCCCGCGCACCATCGAGCTCGGCACATACCTGGGCATCCGCCGGGACGGCGTGCTCGTCGCGATGGCCGGCGAACGGCTGCACCCGCCCGGCTGGACCGAGATCAGCGCCGTCTGCACCGATCCCGCGTATCGCGGGCAGGGACTCGCCACCCGGCTCGTCCGTGCGGTCGCCGCCGGCATCCGCCGCCGCGGCGAGACACCCTTCCTGCACGCCGCGGCGACCAACACCAACGCCATCCGGCTGTACGAGTCCATCGGCTTCAAGCTGCGCCGGCGTACCACGTTCAGCGTGGTGCAGGTGCCGGAGAACCCGAAGGCATAACCGCGCCCGGAATCCTCGACCCGGTCAGCGGCACCCGGCGCGTCAGATCAACTTGACGTCAGGGTGATCTGACGCGATGCTGGACGCATGGTCACACCGGACGAGGTGGAGCGGCGGTTCACATTGCTGACCGCGGCGGCGCGGTTCGACGAGCTGCGCCGCCGCGACGCGCTGGCGCCGCCAGGGGTGGAAGATCCGGATCCGCAGGCGGCGCCGTTGACCCGGGACGAGTCGTTGGAACTGCTCGCGCTGGGCGAGGTGCTGATCCGCAAGGCGGGTTACGGGCGGCAGCTCACGGTGCGCACGGCCCGCGCCACCGGCGCCTCGTGGTCGCAGATCGGCTCCGCGCTGAGCATCAGCAAGCAGTCCGCGTGGGAGACCCACCTTCGGTGGCTGGAGGAGCAGGAGGAGCCCGGTGAGTGACGATACGACCGTGCGTCCGTTCCGGCTGGCGATACCTGAGGCGGATCTGGCGGACCTGCGGGACCGGCTGGCACGGACCCGCTGGCCGCAACAGCTGCCCGGCACCGGCTGGAGCCGCGGCGTGCCGGTCGGCTACCTGAAGGAGCTGGTCGAATACTGGCGCACCGGCTACGACTGGCGGGCGCAGGAGGTCCGGCTCAACCGGATCCCGCAGTTCACCACCACCATCGACGCGGTCGACGTGCACTTCCTGCACGCACGTTCGCCCGAACCGGACGCGTTGCCGCTGATCATCACCCACGGGTGGCCGGGCTCGGTGGTGGAGTTCCTCGACGTCGTCGGCCCGCTCACCGATCCCGGCCGGCACGGCGGTGACCCGGCCGACGCCTTCCACGTCGTGGCGCCGTCCATCCCCGGCTTCGGGCTGTCCGGACCCGTCCGCGAGCCGGGGTGGGGCGTGCCGCGCATCGCCCGGGCCTGGGCCGAACTGATGCGGCGGCTGGGCTATCGCCGCTACGGTGGGCAGGGCGGCGACTGGGGGCACGCCATCACCCGGGAGCTGGGGATCATCGACAGCGACCGGCTGGCCGGGGTCCACCTCAACACCGTGCTGACCCTGCCGTCGGGCGACCCCGGCGAGGCAGCGACACTGGACGATGCGGATCGGGCCCGGCTGGAGCAGTTCGCTCGGGCGGAGCCGGAGCTGGCCGGCTACGCGAAGATCCAGGGCACCCGGCCGCAGACCCTGGCGTATGGACTGACCGACTCCCCGGTCGGCCAACTCGCCTGGATCGTCGAGAAGTTCATGGAGTGGACCGACTCGGAGCAGTCGCCCGACGACGCCGTCGATCGCGACCAGCTGCTGACCAACGTGACGCTGTACTGGCTCACCGGCACCGCCGGCTCCTCGGCCAACCTGTACTACGAGACCTACCACCCCGCTACACCCCCGGCCAACCGGCGGTCGAGCACACCGACCGGGGTCGCAGTCTTCCCCCGCGACGCTGCGCTGCCTGTGCGGCGGCTGGCCGAACGAGACAACCACATCGTTCACTGGCGCGAGTTCGACCGTGGCGGCCACTTCCCTGCCATGGAACAGCCCGCCCTGCTCGTGGACGACATCCGCGCCTTCTTCCGCCCGCTCCGCCAACGACCGCAGCGGCTGGCCTAGACGCGATCATCGCCGCTCGAAGCGATGGAACGTGCGCGCCAGGCCAACGAGCACGGTCGCGAACACCGGGAGCCAGAGCAGCCGGTACAGCGGCCACAAGCCGCTCGGCGCGTCCAGCAGGCCCGGTGGCCGGCCGGTCGGCAGCGCGGTGAACGTGACGAGCAGCAGCGCGGTCTGGTGCCAGCAGAAGACCGTCATCGCCGCCAGGTTCAGCGTCGCGACGGGCAGCCAGTACCGCGGCCTGGCCAGCATCCGCGCCAGCGACGGCCGGACCACGAGGAAGACGCCGAACTGGGCCGCCGCCACCGCGAGGGCGAACAGCGACGGCGGGTCGAGGTTCGACCAACGATCCCCGGGCACCCCGACGGCGCTGGCCGGGTAGCCGAGCGCTACGAGGGCGGCACCGCCGACGACGCCGAGGGCCAGCAGCGCGAGGCCGTGCTCGCGGCGCAGACGGCCGGCGGCGAGGGCCGTGCCGCAGAGGTACGGCGCCGCCCAGCCCACCGGCACGGCGATCAGCCCCAGCCAGGTCGGCAACCCGTGGGGGCGCAGCGCGTCGGTACCCGCGATCGCCGCCACGGCGACCACGACCGCCCATGGCGGGCACCGGACGAGCAGCGGTGCGCAGGCCGTCAGCACCGCGTACACGAGCAGGAACCACAGCGGGTGCGATACCAGCGACAGCACGAGGTGCCGGGTGCTGTCCGGAGAGCCGACCAGTCGCAGCAGGCCCAGCGCCGGCAGCCAGACCGCCGCAAGCGCCAGGACCGGCGGCAGCAGGCGGGTCAGCCGCGCGCGCAGCCACGGCAGCGCGGGCCGGTCGGCGAGCCCGCGCGCGGCCGCGTAGCCGGCGGCGGCGAAGAACAGGCCGAGCGTCTCCAGCAGCCAGGTCGCCGGGGCGTACCACTGGGCGTGGCGTAGCGGGCTGTCGCCGTGCAGTGCCATCGGCTGGTCGGGTGCACTGACGACCGCGGAGACCAGCCAGTGTCCGAGTACCACGCCGGCGATCGCGAACGCCCGCAGGCCGTCGACGGTGCGGTCGCGGCGCTGCGGCGTGACCGCGTCGATCCTTGCCGCGACGGAAGCCAGGGTCGTCATGACGCGCCGCCGGCCGAGGCGATGGCGGCGAGGGTGCGCAGGGAGTCGGTACCTACATCGAGGTAGTGGTCATGGCCGGCGACGTCGCGGGCGGCGAACACCCGAGCCCCGAACGCCGGGTCCGTCGGCGCGCGGCCGTGGCCGAGCCCGAGGAGCCGCACGTTCGGGACGAGGCGGACGACGTCGCGGTCCGCCAACCCGGCCCAGACGCGGGCGGTGGTGTGCAGGTCGCCGGCGCGGGTCACGCCCATGCCCGGGCTCGCGACGACGGCAAGGTCGGTCACCTGGCCGGGCAGCCCGGGCGCGGCGAGGCCGATCACCGTCGAGCCGTAGCTGTGGCCGATCAGCGCGACCGTCGCATGTGGACGGAGCGCGATGATTCCGGCGACGAACCGGACGAGCGCGTCGGCGCCGGCGCGGGCCAGGTCCTCCCGAGCGGCGCCCGCGTCGAGCGCGCGCGGCGGGTCGTAGCCGAGCCAGGCCACGACCGCGAGGCCCGCGGGGGCGCCGGCCGCCGTGTACAGATTCGCCGCTTGGCGGGAGGGTGAGCGTATCGCCACGCCGCCAACGCCGTGCCAGAAGTTGTACAGCCGGTTGCCGGCCCCTGGGACCAGCACGGCGACGCGGTCGGCGGTATCGAGCTCGCCGTAGACCTGGGCGACGTGACCGTTCCCGCGCGGGTCGAAGAGCAGGTACCGGCCGGGATGCGCCTCGCCGGCCGTCGCCATGGCTCGGGCGTTCGCCTCGTACCGCAGCGCGAACGGTGCGCCGTCGAGGTTGCCGACGACGCCGGGGTACCGGTGGACGAGGTCCTCCGGCGCGCCGACCTGGGCGAGGGCGTCGCGTACGGCGGCGGGTGGGGTGCTGACCGGGTCGGGAAGGTGGCGCGGATCGGCGGCCCAGCCGTCGGCGCCGATCGGCGCCGTCGGTGAGACCTGGGCCGGAGCGGCGAGTACGAGCGCGAGCGCCGGGGCGATGACCACCAGCGCGTACGGCAACAGGAGACGGGTCACCTGGAATACGGTCCCGGACCGGGCCGGTGTGGGCATCGGGCCGCGGACCACACTTGACGCCCACCGAGGTAGCCCGCCGGCTTACATCCGCAGGCCGATGCCCGCGTCGTCGCCGCCCGCTAGGGTCGAGGCATGACCACCACGACCCGCGCCTCCCTGCTCGGGCGGGTGCCGGCGCGGGTGCGCACGGCGCTCGCCTGGACGGGCTTCGCGCTGTCGCCGTTCGTGCTGCAGGGCTGGCTCGTCGGGGGGTACGGCAACGTCGGCCCAGCGATCCGGTTCGCATCGCCGGTCCTCGCCATGCTGATGCTGATCGGCGTGCTGCGGCGCCGCCCGCTCGCCGTGCTGGGCCTGCTGCTGGTCGACCTCGCAACGCTCGACCCCGTGGTGGGGCCCAGGCTCGACCGGCTTCCGGCCTACGTCGGCGACCTGCGCCTGATCCAGGTCGCCGCGCTCGACCTGGTCGTGTGCTATCTCGCCGGCACGCGCCGGCGAGGGGTTTCGGTGCCGGCCGCCGTGGCCGCGTTCCTCGTGCAGGTCGGGGTCGCAGCGGCGTTCCGGATCTCGCAGCACGACGACCTCGTCACGACCGCCGCGGCGCAGCTGCTGGCGCTCGTCACCGCGTGGGTGGTCGGCGACTCGCTGCGGCAGCGGCGCGCGTTCGCCGAGGCGCAGCGGGCGCAGGCCGCCCAGCGGGCGATCGAGGCCGAGCGGCTGCGCATCGCCCGCGACGTCCACGACCTGGTCGCCCACAGCATCGGCGTCATCGCCATCCAGGCCGGCATGGGGCGCCGGGTCATCGACACCCAGCCGGGCGAGGCGCGGACCGCCCTCGCCGTCATCGAGGAGAGCAGCCGTGACACCCTCGCCGCGCTGCGCCGCATGCTGGGCTCGTTGCGCCGTACGGATCCCGTCGAGGCGCCGCGCGACCCCGCGCCGGGCCTCGGCGACCTGGAACGGCTGGTCGCCCGGACCCGCGACGCGGGGGTCGAGATGACCGTCGTGTCGACGGGGGACGGTCGCGCGGTCCCGCCGGACATCGACCTCGCGGCGTACCGGATCGTCCAGGAGGCGGTCACCAACGTCATCCGGCACGCCGGCACCGGCCGGTGCACGGTGCGCGTCGACCGCGGCGACGTCCTCACGGTCGAGGTGAGCGACGACGGGCGCGGCGGCACGCCTGGTGCCGGCTACGGGATCCCGGGCATGCGGGAGCGGGCGGTGCTGCTCGGCGGCAGCTTCGAGGCGGGACCGCGACCCGGGCGCGGCTTCCTGGTGCGGGCGCGGCTCCCCCTGCCCGCCGACGCGGGGATCTCGTCCGGGAAGGAGCTGTCATGACGGTGCGGGTGGTGCTCGTCGACGACCAGCCACTGGTGCGCAGCGGCTTGCGGGTGCTCATCGACAGTACCGGCGACCTGACAACGGTCGGCGAGGCCGGCAGCGGCGAGGAGGCGGTCGCGCTGGCCGGCCGGCTCGCGCCGGACGTGGTGGTGATGGACGTGCGGATGCCCGGCATGGACGGCATCGAGGCGACCCGCCGCATCGTCGCCGGATCGTCGGCCGATGGGCGCGCCGGCCCTCATGTCGTCGTCCTCACCACGTTCGACGACGACGAGTACGTGTACGGCGCCCTGCGGGCCGGCGCGAGCGGCTTCCTCGTGAAGGACATGGCCCTGGACGACATCCTCGCCGCGATCCGAGTCGTGGCCGCGGGCGACGCGCTTATCGCGCCCCGCGTCACGCGGCGGCTCATCGCGGCGTTCGCCACCGCCACGGCGCCCGACACTCCCCGGCGCCCGGCTGCGGGCCTGACCGATCGGGAGCGGGAGGTGCTGACCCTCGTCGGACGGGGCCGCTCCAACGCCGAGATCGCCGAGGATCTCTTCATCAGCGTAGCCACTGCCAAGGCGCACGTGGCCCGCCTGTTCACCAAACTGGCCGCGCGCGACCGCGTCCACCTTGTGATCATCGCGTACGAGATGGGGCTGGTCGCGTAGCCTCGAAGAGGCTGCTCATCGCGGGCCCTTCAGTACACCCGGAAATCGAAGGCGTCCGTGTACTGTCGCGTGCGTCCGGCCACGACCGTCAACGTGCCGGTCCAGGTGCCGGCGGACGGCACGGTGACGGAGGTGCTGGAGAACGTCATCGGGGTGGGTACGCCAGGCTGGATCGCACCCGGGATCCGGTACGGGAAGCGGACCTCGAGCGCCCGCACCGGCCCGTCGGGCTGGCTCAGCACGAGGTGCAGCGACTCGGCCGGCGGCGTGGCGTCGGTGTGCCCGGCGACGGTGATCCGGAAGCTCTCCGGGCCGCGCCGCAACGGCTTGACGGCGATGGTCACGGCGAACGGGCCGATCGCGGTGCGCATCCGCAGTTGCGGGGCATACGCCGCCTCGGCCGGTGTGATCGAGGAGAGCACTCCGGACACGACCACGACGACAGCGCCGGCAGCGGCCTCGAGGCGAACCCGTCCGCGCAGCCGGGCGGTCTGCCCGGGAGCGGGGCGGGCGTCGGCGTCCAGGGAGCCGGCCAGGGCGATCTGCCGGCGAATCCAACGGTAGCCGGTGAAGCCCAACGCCAGCGCCCCGCTCACGAGGAGCACCTTCACCACGAGCACGAACCCGTACGTCGTGGTGGTCAGGGCACCGGGAAAGCGGACCTCGACGACCGACTGCAGCAGGCCGGAGGTCAGCATGACGGCCACCGCCACGGCGGCGTACACCGACCACAGCGGTAGCCGGTGCAGCCGCTCACCGGTGATGCGCCCGCGCAGCAGGAGCCAGCCAAGGGTGGCGAGTCCGCCCAGCCAGGCGGTCATGGCGGCGACGTGCAGCAGCGTCAGCGCGAACTGCCACCACGCCCCGCTGCCGCCGTGGCCGTTGCGCACCACGCTGCCGAGCGTGGCGAGCGCGAGCAGGCCCGCGACCGTCCAGCGGGTCCGCCGGAGCGCGGGCCGGCGCCAGGGCGGCAGCACCAGGAGCGCGGCGCCCAGCAGTGCGAGCCTGACCCAGACCGCCGCGGTGTACGAGGCTTCGGCGAACCCGGCCAGGCCCGTCCAGCTCGCCCCGCTGCGCGTGGCGGAGGACTGCCACAGGTACTGCGCCACGGCTTGGAGCAGCGAACCAGCCGCGACCACGGCCGCGCCGATCCGGGCCGCCCGCCACAGGACCTGCCGTTCGCGCTCGTCGGCGCCCAGGACCAGGGCCGCGGGGACGAGTCCCAGGGCGGCGACCAGTCCGAGGTACACCAGGGCCTTGGCGGCGGCCACCGCGAGCTCCCATCCGGTGCTCGGTGCGCCGCCGGCCGCCGGGGCGGAGGCCGCGGTCGCGGGCACGCCGTAGCCGAACTCGATCGAGCCGCCGACCGGGTGTGTGTCCGCGGAGACGACCGACCAGCTGACGATGTACACGCCATGTGGGAGGCCGGCGCGGAGTCCGATGACGAGGGTGTGGCGGCCGGGCTCCAGCCGGGCCGGGCCGGTGTCGACACGCCGGCCTTCCTCGTCGATCACACTCGCGGCATCGGGCGCTGACGGCAGCGTCACCGGCTCGCTGAACGTGACCCGCACGGCGGACGGTGCCGTCCGCAGCTGCGACTCGTGGGCGGGGTCGACGGACAGCACGTACGCGTGGGCCTGGGCCGGGGTGGCCCACAGCAGCACGGCGACCAGTGGGGTCAGCAGGACCGCGAGCACCGCCGCGGCACGTGTCACCGGCGGCCTCGGGCGAGGGCGGCGCCCGCCGCTGCCCCGGCGAGCAGCGCGAGTATGATCCCGGTGACGCCCAGCCCGATGCCCCACCCGTCCCGTCCGGCGGACGGGCCCACCGTGGTGGGCAGCGGCGCGCCGACCACGATGCTGGGGGCCGGGTGTTCGGGCTTCGCGTCGCCCTGGGCCTGTTGCACCCAGTCGACGTCCGTGCCGTCGGAGTAGTGCTGGATCGCCGGCAGATACACGGTGCCGCTGCCCGGCAAGGGCCCCACGGCGAGCGCGAAGGTTCCGAACTGGCCGGGGCCGATGCCGTCGCCGGTGGCGGTCCACTCCACCTTGGTGATCGCCGACGTGATGGTGTCGCCGTCGCCGTCGGTCAGCGGCGTCGGCAGCGGCGTCCGGTACGTCTTGACCGTCCACCCGGCGACGGCCTGGGTCAGTACCGACGTGAACGGGGTGTCCGTGGGCAGTTGTACCGTGAGGCCCGTCGTGCCGGCCGTGTCGGACTCGGTCGGCACCTTGAACGTCAGGGTCGCCCAGGAGCCGGGCTGCGTCGACGATGCGGACACCGTGACGTGGGCGCCGACCGGCGTCGCGAGCCCGAGCGTCAGGACGAGGACGGCGGACACGACAAAGACGAACCTGTACATCGATCGTTCCCTTGTAGACGGTCAGCGGGCGGGCGCGAGCTCGTCGGGCGATGTCGTCGCCTCTTCGTCCAACAGTCCCAGGATCCGTTCCCGGAGCGCGACGAACGCGCCGTCGGACTGGTCCCGTGGACGGTCGAGGCCGACCTCGATCACCTGCCGGACCCGGGCCGGGCGCGGCGAGAAGACGACCACCCGGTCGGCGAGGGTCAGCGCCTCACTCACGTCGTGGGTGATCAGCACGGCGGTGAACCCGCGGCTTCGCCACAGCCGCTGCAGCTCGTTCTGCAACGCCCGGCGGGTGAGCGCGTCGAGCTTGCCGAGCGGCTCGTCCAGCAACAGCACCGACGGGTCATTGACCAGTGCGCGGGCGAGCGCGGCCCGTTGCGCCATGCCGCCGGACAGCTGGGACGGCCAGGCGTCGGCGAACTCGGTGAGGCCGACAAGTCCGAGCGACTCGTCGACCCGGTGCCGGGACTCCCGGGTGGACAGCCCGCGCGCCTGCGGGCCGATCGACACGTTGCCGCGCACGGTGCGCCACGGCAGCAGCGTCGGATCCTGGAAGACCAGCGCCCGGCTCGGATCGGGGCCGCTGACGCGGCGGCCGCCGACGTTCACGGTGCCGAACAGCGGCTTGTCGAGCCCGGCCAGCAACCGAATGAGGGTGGACTTGCCGCTCCCGCTCGGACCGATCAGGGCGACGAACTCGCCCGGCTCGACCGAGAGCGAGACGTCGTCGAGCACCGGCAGGTCCCGGCCACCGCTGCGAAAAGCCTGGGTCACGTGGACGATGTCGATCGCGGAACCGGTGCCCGCACTCACCATCTGGTCAGCTCCTTCTCCCAGCGCAGCACCCAGTTGCGGGCGCGGAACAGCAGGGTGAGCAGAATCCCGCAGACGATCACGAGCACGACGATGCCGGCGTACACCGCGGGGAAGTCGCCCCAGCCCTTCTTCCAGTTGAGATACCAGCCCAGGCCGGAGTTGACGCCGAAGTTCTCCGCGACCGTGAGGGTCACGAACGACACGCCGAGAGCCATGAACGCGCCGGTGAAGATGCTCGGCAGCGCCGCCGGAAGGCTGACCCGCAGCACCAGGAACCAGTTGCGCGCCCCCAGGGTCTGCGCGACGTCGAAGTACGAGCGCGGGACGCTGAGGATCCCGGCCCGGGTCAGCACCGTGATCGGGAACCACACGCTGAGCGCGATCAGGAACACCGCGCCGGAGTACGCCGTCGGGAAGAGCACGAAGATGATCGGCACCCAGGCCAGCGACGGCACGGGGCCGAGGAACACCAGGATCGGGTGCACCCAGTAGTTGGCCGCCTGGAACCACCCGATCACCACACCGGTGAGCAGGCCGGCGACCAGCCCGACGGCGTAGCCGCAGGCGAGCAGCAGGAGCGAGTTGCCGAGGCTCTCGGACAGGATCCCCCGGTCGGCCCACATCCGGTCGACAATCTGCTGGGGAGCGGCGAAGTACGGCGGCGCCAGCACGACCGTCTTGGCCGTCGAGATCTCCCAGAAGAGCACCCAGATGCCCGAGCCGAACAGCCAGGCGGCGCCGTGCGACACCCGGTCGACGGCCCAGGCGCCCGTGCGCCCGCGCGCGGCCGTCAGGGCCCAGATCGCCACCCACACCGCGGCCACGACGAGGCCGGCGATGACGGTGAAGGTCGTGGTCGCCCGGATCGACTGGGTGTCGCGCATCGGCAGCTTGTCGCTGTTGGGCACCACTGTCGCGACGACGGAGAAGACGATCCAGGCGAGGATGCCGGCGCCGATGAGGATCGGGTTGACCCGAGCCGGGTTGGTGACCTTCTCCAGGGCGGCATGGATGCGGACCGCGCCCTGGACGGTCGCCTCGGCCTTGAGCGGGGCCGGGGCGGCAGTGGTGGTGTCGGCGGCCACGGTCGTCTCAGAAGTTCAGGCCGAGGTCGACGAACGCCTTGTCGGCCAGCGCCTGGGCGTCCACGCCGGCCGGCAGGAAGCCCGTCTTGACGTACTTCGCGATGCCCGGCTGCAGGGACTCGCGGAGGTTCTTCGGCGACGGGTCGAACGTGAGCGTCTTGAGCACCTGCAGGATCTCGTCGGGCTTGCCCGCGACGTAGTTCTTGCTCGACTCGATCTCGGCGGTCTCCTGGAGGTTGGCGCCGACCCATCGGGAGCCCTTGACCCAGGCGGTCACAAGCTTGCCGGCGGTGACCGGATCCTGGCTCACGAACTCGTTGTTGAGCACCACTGCGCAACAGGGCTGGTTGGCGTTGGCGCTGATGTCCCGGTTGTTCGAGAGCTCCTTCGCCCAGCCTTCCTGGACGCCCTGAATGATCGGCAGGAAGCCGCCGCCCGTCGCGATGGCGTCCACCTTGCCGTCCTTCAGCGCCTGGGGCAGCAGGGCCTGCTCGATGACGACCCACTCGACCTGCTTGGCGGACGGGCTGGAGTTGATGCCGACGTCGAGCAGGTCGAGGGAGAAGAAGTTGGTCGCCGAGCCTTGCAGGTTGCTGACGCCGATCTTCTTGCCCTTGAGCGAGGCGACCGTGGGCACCGAGCCGTCGTTGCGGACGTAGAGGTCCAGGCAGCCGTGGTGCAGACCACCGCTGAGCTTGACGGGGGTCCCGTTGTAGATCGGGCCGAGGTAGTTGAAGAAGATGCCGTTGGAGGCGACGTACTTGCCCGAACCGACGGCCGCGGTGGTGTCCTCGTCGGTGCCGGTCTTCTTCAGTACGACGTTGAGACCCGCCTGCTGGAAGAAGCCCTTCTCGTAGGCGATGACCAGCGGTGCTTCGCAGACGCCACTGGGAGTGGTGATGGCGAGCTCGCGGTCGGCCCACGACTTGGTCACGGTCAGCCCGTCGGCCGAGCTGGCGTCCTTGTCACGGCTGCGCACGAAGGCCCAACCGGCGAGGCCACCCGCGATCAGCACACCGGCACCGACACCGGCGGCGGTGAGCAAGCGCCGGCGGGAGACGCCCTGCGGTGCGTCGAGGTCGACGTTGGCCTCGACGAGAGCGTCACCGACCGGGGTGGGATCCGGCTGCTCCGGCCCGTGTTCCTGAGGTTCCTGAGGTTCCTGCGGAGGGCTATCCGTCATCGTGGACCACCTTCTATGCCGCGCTGGACCGCTTGTGGTTGCACGGGCCGCGTGGCGGCCCGGAACATCTGGACCGTAGCGCGCGTCGCGCCGAAAGGGCAACTATTCCTATCTGTTAAATATATATTTAGCCATGGACCGATATCGTCACACGGGCGGGGTGGGGCAAATCCCATCTTGCCTATATCCTTGATAGGAAAGCCCAGCCGGCCCGGGAGGTCACCATCGCGATGGAACACGTCTACGAGTCGGTCCTCGACGCGGTCGGCCACACGCCGCTGATCCGGCTCAACCGGGTCACCGAGGGCATCAGCACGCCGGTGTACCTCAAGGCGGAGTTCCTCAGCCCGGGCGGCAGCATCAAGGACCGCGCGGCGCTGCACATGGTGCTGGCCGCCGAGCGCGACGGAACGCTACGGCCGGGCGGCATCGTCGTCGAGGGCACGTCGGGCAACACCGGCATCGGGCTCGCGATCGTCGCCGCGCAGCGCGGCTACCGGGCGATCGCCGTGGTGCCCGACAAGACCAGCACCGACAAGCTCGCCGTGCTGCGCGCGTATGGCGCCGAGGTGATCGTCACCGCCGGCGGCGTCGCACGGGAGGATCCCGCACACGTCAGCCAGATCGCGCGGCGCATCGCCGAGGAGACGCCCGGCGCGTGGTTCGCCAACCAGTACGACAACCCGGCGAACCCACAGGCGCATGTGGACACCACCGGCCCGGAGATCTGGGCGCAGACCGGCGGCCGGGTCACCCACTACGTCGCCGGCATCGGCACCGGCGGCACCGTCTCCGGTGCGGGCGCCCATCTCAAACGCGTCAGCGACGGCCGGGTGCGCGTGATCGGCGCCGACCCCGAACACTCGACCTACGGCGGCGGTGACGGAAGTCCGTACTACGTCGAGAGCATCGGCCACTACCTGCACCCCGACACGACCGAGGACGTCTGGCCGCTGTCGTACCGCACCGACGTGCTCGACTCGATCGAGCGGATCGGCGACCGCGAGGCGATCGCGGCGACCCGTGCTCTCGCCCGCCGGGAGGGCCTGCTGGTCGGCGCGTCGGGCGGTGCGGCCGTGGCCGCCGCGCTGCGGGTGGCCCGCGGTCTCGGCCCCGACGACCTGGTCGTGGTGGTCGCACCCGACTCCGGCCGCAACTATCTCTCCAAGTACTTCGACGACGACTGGCTGTTGCGCAACGGGTTCCTCGACGGTGACCGGACCCGGCCGGTGCTCGGCGACCTCGTGGCCGACGCGCCGGAGCCGGCCGCCGTGCCGGCCACGGCGAGTGTGGCCCAGGCGCGGGAGGTGTTCGACCGCACCGGCGCCGAGGTGGCGCTCGTCGTCCTCGACCGCTCGTCGAGCGCACCGTCCCGGGCGGCCGGCGACGTCGTCGGCGCGCTGTGGCGCGACTCGCTGCGAGGCGAGTCGATCGCACCCCTGATCGCAGCCGCCTTGCCGACGGCCGGCATCGGTGAACCCGTCGATGCCGCTCTCGCCCGTGTCGACAGCGACTGGTTCGCGGTCCTCGCCGACGGCCGGTGCCGCGCGATCCTGCCCCGGCCCGCCTGACTCAGCTTCCGTCCCCTCACCTCGCGGTACCGAAATCGGATGCCGCGACCGGCGGACTTGGATACGCTCCCCCACGCCCAAGGAACGACGACACTCAGGAGATCAAGCGATGAGGACCGCAGGCACCTCTCCGTCCATCAGCCGATCGTTCTTGTCCTCCTGGGAGAGCATCCTTGTCTCGCTTGTTCCGCCTGCTCGAGAACCTCGTCGACCCGTTTGACCAACGCGATCTGAGCACGCCGCCATCGGGCGTGCGTGCCTTCCTGTTCCGTGCGTTCAGGCCGCTGCGCGGCGTGATCGCCGCAAGCCTCGTGCTCACCGTCATCGGTGCCGGCATCGAGGTGTGGCTCATCGGTTACGCCGGCCGGTTGGTGGACACGCTCGCCGCCACGTCGCCGGCGCGGCTCTGGCAGTCCCACGGCGCCGAACTCGTGACCGTCGCGCTGCTCGTCCTCGTCGTCCGGCCGCTGGTCCAGCTGGTCGGCGAGGGTCTCGACGACGTCGCGTTCCGGCCCAACGCGCTGACGCTGGCGCTGTGGCGGATGCATCGGTACGTGTCGCGCCAGTCCGTCGGCTGGTTCCGCGGCGAACTGGCGGGACGTGTCGCCACGTACGTGCGTGACGGCGCGACCGCGGCCACCGGAGCCGTCTACAACACCATCCACGCGCTCGCGTTCGTCGCCGCGTACGTCCTGGGCTCGCTCGGGCTGATGGCCTCGATCGACCCGCGCCTGCTGCTGCCGCTGGCCGGCTGGATCGCGCTGTACGCGGCGCTCATGGCGTATGTCGTGCCCCGCTACCGGGACGCCTCCGACCGGCTGCAGCATGCCAACTCGGCGCTGACCGGGCTGCTCGTCGACGTGTACGCGAACGTCGACACCATGGCACTGTTCGCCGACCGGGCTCGCGAGGACCGGGAGAACCAGCGGGTCCTCGCCGCCGCTCGCCGCGCCCACCTGGACGTGCAGCGCGTCGAGGTGACCATCAACGCCGGCATGATGACCCTCAACAGCCTGCTCATGGTCGGCCTCATCGGCTACGGCATCGTCCTGTGGCAGTCCGGCGCGGCGCCGATCGGCCTGATCGCCACCGCACTCGCGCTCAGCTTCCGGATCACGGCGATGGCCGAATGGCTGCTCGACGGCGTGTCGTCGGTGTTCGGCGCGGTCGGTGCGCTGCGGCGCTCGCTGCGCACGATCTCACAGCCGCTGGCCGTGGCCGACCGGCCCGGCGCCGGCCCACTCGTCGTGCGCGGCGGCCGCATCCGGCTCACCGGGGTCAGCCATCACTACGGCCGCCCGGACGGTGGCGGGCTGAACGGGATATCGCTCGACGTCGCGCCCGGCGAGCGCGTCGGACTCGTCGGGCGTTCCGGCGCGGGCAAGTCCACGCTGGTCAACCTCGTGCTGCGGTTCCACGAGCCGGAGGCGGGCACGATCGAGATCGACGGCCAGGACATCACCTCGGTCACCCAGGAGAGCCTGCGCCGGCAGATCGCCGTAGTGACCCAGGAGACGATGCTGCTGCATCGCTCGGTGCGCGACAACATCGCGCATGGCGTCTCAGATCCCGGCGACAGGTCACCCGCGGACGAGGCAGCGGTCCGGGCGGCGGCACGCCGGGCCGCGGCCGACGACTTCATCGCCGCGCTGCGCGACACCGAGGGCCGGCAGGGGTACGACGCGCACGTCGGCGAGCGCGGCGTGACGCTCTCGGGCGGCCAGCGGCAGCGCATCGCGCTCGCTCGAGCCTTGTACAAGAACGCGCCCGTGCTCATCCTGGACGAGGCCACGTCCGCCCTGGACTCCGAGGTCGAGGCGGCCGTCCACGACACGCTGGACGAGATGCTCGCGGGCCGCACGGTCATCGCGATCGCGCATCGGTTGTCCACGATCGCGCGGATGGACCGCATCGTGGTCCTCGACGCGGGCCGGATCGTCGAGGAGGGTAGCCACGCCGATCTGCTCGCCCGCGACGGCCTGTACGCCGCGCTGTGGTCCCGGCAGTCCGGCGGCTTCCTCGGCATCGACCCCGACCCGCACCCGGCCACGGCGCGCCGGCCATGACGTAGCTCACGCCGTTCGACGGTCACCTTCCGGGGTCGCGAACCGTCAGGACTACCGACGAAGACCCTGAGATCAGGAAAGGAAGGGCCGTCATGGGAGACCCTGTCACGACCGGCGACCAAACCCGGTCGCGGACGACCAACCCGGGGAAACTGATCCCCGAACTGGGCGACATCGCCGAGGCCTTGTTCAAGGCGGTCGGCAACGGTTCGGTGCCGCAATCCACGATCAGCCTGACGCATCTGCGGACCGGGCAGATCGTCGGCAACACCTACCTGACCGTCCTGCACACCAACAACCTGCGCCGGGCGGGAGAGTCGGAGGAACGGATCACCGCGGTGGCGTCGTGGAAGGACGCGCCGTACTTCACCGATGCCGAGCGGGTCGCGCTGGCACTGACCGAGGCCGTCCACACTGCGAACCCGGACGGCGAGCGCGTCTCCGACGAGCTGTACGCCCGTGCGTCCGAACTCTACGACGAGAAGGCTCTCGCCACGCTGATTCTGGCGATCGGCCAGGTCAGCTTGTTCGTCCCGGTGGCCCTCATCGGCAAGCCGCTTCCCGGCAAGTCCCCCGCCGAACAGTGGAGGTAGGACCGCGGCGTCCCTGAGCCCACGAAGGAGATCGTAAACGGACCGGTTCGCTTCGGCCTGCCCGACGTCTTGATGACCGCGTTTGTAGCGGTGGTCTTCGCCTCGCCCGCATAGACCGCAAGCAACGTAACAATCGCCGGAGCCCGCTGCCGGGAAACTGGCTCGGCCGGTTCGGACCGGAGGCCGCTGGAAGAGACCCCACAAGGGCACCTCGCCAGCGGCCTACCGGTGCTTCGCAACCGTCTCCGCCTACGGCGCAGGTTCCAGCACGACGACCGGGATCTGGCGGGTGGTGTTCCGCTCGTAGTCGGCGAAGCCTGGAACCGCGGCCTTCTGCGCGCTCCAGATCCGTTCCCGCTCCTCCCCCACGGCGACCCTGGCGACCAGCCCGACCCTGCCCGTACCGATCTCCGCTTCAACCCGCGGATGAGCGAGCAGGTTGTGGTACCAATCGGGATTGGTGGGAGCACCGGCCTTGGACGCGAACACGGCGTAGCCGCTGTCCACCTTCTGGTACATCACCGGGTTCACGTGAGGCCGGCCGCTCTTGGCGCCGACCGTGTGCAACAGCAGCAGCGGCGCGCCGGCGAACTGACCGCCCACCTGCCCGCCGTTGGCGCGAAACTCAGCGATGATCTTGTCGTTCCAGTCGCTCATGACTTCTCCTCGCCCCGCGTACCGGCTCTCAATCACAATTCTGGCAGTTCGGCCGCGGCAAGCACCAACGAACAGGGCAGGCGTCTACGATGCGACAGCGGCCAATGCCGCGATCTTGTCGAGATTCATCATCCACAACACCTGGTCGATACCGGACTCGGAGGCGTTGACCGTGACCACGCCGAGCAGGGTGTCGCCGCGGCGCATGACCGCGCTGGTCTGCCCGTTCGTCGTGACCCATCGCACGTCCACACCCTCCCAGTACCAGGTGGAGAACGCCGCGATGTACTTCGCCACACGGGTGGCGCCCACGACCGCCTTACGGGAGACCTGATGCGCGCCGTTGCCGTCGGAAAGGCTCGCCACATCGGCTGCGAACAGCTTTTCCAGCGTGTCGAGATCACCGGTGCGGGCGGCGTCGAGGAAGGCCACCAGCAGCCGCCGCTGAGCGTTCTCCGGCACCGGGATCTTCCGCTCGCCGGCGACGTGCTTGCGCGCCCGGCTGACCAGCTGGCGGACGGCCGGCTCGGTGGAGTGCAGGATCTCGGCGATCTGCGTGTACGGGTAGTCGAACGCCTCACGCAGCACGTACGCCGCCCGCTCGTGCGGCGTGAGCTTCTCCATCAGCATCAGGACCGCGAGCTCCAGCGCCTCCCCACGCTCGGCGCCCAGGAACGGGTCCGCGCTCGTGTCGATCGGCTCCGGCAGCCAGGGCCCGATGTACGTCTCGCGGCGTGCCCGGGCCGACTGCAGCTCGTTGATGGCCAGCCGCGTCGTGGTCGTCGCCAGAAACGCGCCCGGATTGGTCACCACGCTTCGGTCGGTCGTCTGCCAGCGCAGCCAGACGTCCTGCACGAGATCCTCGGCCTCGCTGGCGCTGCCGAGCATGCGGTACGCGATCCCGAACAAGCGTGGACGCACGCCCGTGAAGATCGACGCCGCCTCGTCGAGATCGCCCACCACCGCTCCCCCAAGCTCGTTCGCGACTCCCAGCGTAGCCGCTTGTCACGGCGCGAATGCGCCGGCGAGGGCGGTGACCGGCAGCAGGAACGACGATCCGGCGCCGCTCGCCATGGTGCCGGTACCGCCGGCCCAGCTTGAGTTCCTGAACCGGTAGTAATGTGCGACCTGGTCCCGGTCGGGATGGCCAGGTCCGGAGCCGGCTTCCAGCGCATCGACCCCGCCGAGGAGACTGCGGAGGCCGATCACCTCACGCTCGGCGTCCGTCGTGCGGGCCCGTCAGGAATCCGTCTGGATTCGCTGGCCGCCGATGACCGACAGAAGCTGCATCTTCCCGGAGCTCTCGGTGCCCGGCAAGGCCGTGTACACGACCAGCTGCTGCGACCGGTCCGGGTCGATCAGTCGCTGACAGTGCAGCTCGAGCGTCCCGACCTGCGGGTGGTGGAACCGCTTCGGGCCGCAGTACGGGCCGGGCACCGGGTGTTCCCGCCAGAGCGAGGCGAATTCCGGGCTCATCGCGAGCAGGGCATCGACGATGGCGGCCGCACGGGAGGTCTTGCCGTCACGGGTATACGAGCCTTGCAGGTCCGCGACGATGACCCTGCTCTGCGCAGCGCGGTCCTCCTCCGGGTGGATCAGGCGGGTGGCCGGGTCGGTGAACCAGCGGTAGTGCATGCTGCGCGCCAGACCGGCGTGGACGCTTTCGTCGCCGAGCAGGGCCACGCTGAGGCGGGTCTGCAGCATGGTCTCGCCGAGATGGGAGACGACCTGGGCGGCGGCGTCCTGCAGGCCGTCGAAGATGCGCAGCATGCCGGGATTGACATGGTCGACGTCCGCCGACCGGTGCGGGGTCGCATAGCCCGCGAGCTGGAAGAGATGGTCGCGTTCCTCGAGTGAGAGACGCAGCCCGCGGGCGAGCGCGGCGAGCATCTGCTCGGAGGGGTGTGGACCGCGCGGCTGTTCGAGCCGGCTGTAGTAGTCGATCGACATGTCGCTGAGCACCGCGACCTCCTCGCGGCGCAGGCCCCTGGTGCGGCGGCGCCGCCCCCGGGGCAGTCCCACGTCCTCGGGCTGCAGCGCTTCCCTGCGGGTCCGCAGGTACTCGGCCAGCCGGGTACGGTCCACAGACGATCCCCCCAAAATGATCAAACCGTCGAGAACTCGACGCCGGCGAGGCCGAGGCCGTAGTCCCACAGCCGGGCGGCCTCGGCTTCGTCGCGCGCGGAGCGGTACACCGCCAGCTCGGTCGGACCTCCGGTGAACTGGCCGAATCCGTCCGGCCCGTACAAGCGGCCGCCCTGGGCCCGCGGGCTCGTGGCCGCGTACAGGACGGGCAGCAGCCCCTGGTCGACGCCGTGGACCAGCACGCCCCACCGGGCCAGCCGGGTCATGATCGCCTCGTGCGGCGCAGGCCGGTCGCGGCCCAGATTGGGGCCGGCGGCGTAGAGCCCGGTCAGGGTGGTGCCGGGGTGGGCGGCGTTGCTGACGACGCCCCAGCCGGCCGCCCTGCTGCGCCGGTCGAGCTCGAGGGCGAACAGCAGGTTCGCCAGCTTGGACTGCCCGTACGCGCGGACCGGCGAGTACTTCCGCTCGCCTTGCGGGTCCGCCCAGTTCAGTCTCGCCTGCCGGGCGGCGCTGCTGGTGATGGTCGTCACCCGCGCCCGCCCGGCGCGCAGCAGCGGCAGCAGCCGGGCGGTGAGCGCGACATGCCCCACATAGTTGGTGCCGAACTGCAGTTCCAGGCCGTCCGCGGTGGTGTGCCGGGTGGCGGGTGCCATCACGCCTGCGTTGTTGACCAATATGTTGATCGGCCGGCCCTCGGTGTTGAGGTTCTCAGCCATGGCGGCGACCGAGGCCAGCGACGCCAGGTCCAGCGTCCGCGCCGAGACGCGGGCGCCGGGCATCTCACGCCGGATCCGGCCGAGCGCGGCCTCACCCTTACCGGCGTCACGCACGGCGAGGAGAACCTCGGCACCCGCGGCAGCCAGCCGGCCGGCCAGCCCCAGACCCAGCCCGCCGCTCGCCCCGGTCACCACGGCCAGCCGCCCGGTCAGGTCGGGCACCGGCAACGTCGACACGTTCTTCACAACAACCCCCAAGTCAGCGGTGTTTCCTCAACGCTGACGCGGTCCAGGACCCGCAACCATGTCCTGCCGGTACAAGGCTGCTCAGCGGCGATGCCAGCCGCGCAACTTCGCCGGGTTCAGCACGATCCAGACAACCGCGACCCGGCCACCGACCACCTCGACGCCGGCCACCGCCACGGCCCGGTCGGCTCGGCGCAGCGCCAACCCGGCACGGCCGTTGACGGCCTCGATCGTCAACTCGGTGTCAGGTTGCCCGCACAGCAGAACCACGACCAGCCGGGCTACGTCCTCGGCGCCGTGAACGGGATCCAGCGCGGCGGGCACCACCCCGCCGCCGTCGCACACGGCGACGGCGTCGGCCTCGAGGGCGGCCCGGACCGCGACGATGTCTCCAAGCCGGCAGGCCTCGGCAAACCTGCGCACGACATCGTCATGCTGATGCAGCATGCTCGAATCGAGCAGGCGGCGGAATCATTCGCACGGGGTCCTCCGTTCTCTCGCGTTCGCCGGCTATGACCGGGCAGCACTCCGATTTGTGACGTCGGCGAGCCCGGCCCGGGCGGACCCGTCGCGATCGTTCCGGAGTGGTCTACCGATAGCCGGACGGTGCCGGACGGGTGCCGTTCACGAAGTATCCGCCCAGTTCGTGCTGCTTGTAGGCGACGGGGTCGTGCAGGCTGAGGGTGCGCTGGTTGCGCCAGAACCGGTCGAGGCCGTGGGCCGTGGCGGTCGAGCGGGCGCCGGTCAGGTCGAACAGGCCTGAGGTGACGGCCAGGCCGGTATCGATCGCATTGACGCGGGCCGCGGCGATGATCTCGGCGACCTGCGCTCGCTGGTCGGCGTTCACCTGGTCCCCGAGGGAGTAGAGCCTGGTCAGGGCGGCGTCCGCGCGTTCGGTGAGCGCGGAGACGGCCTGAACGCGGGCGAGGTGGTCGCCATAGGCCTGGAGGATGAACGGTTCGTCGTTGCCGTGCTCGACCAGTGAGTGGAACCAGGGGCGGGTGTGTTGACGGGTGTAGTCGGCCGCTTCCAGCAGGGCCCCTTCGGCGGTTCCGAGGTGGAGGACGCTGAAGATCAGCTGGAAGTTGAGCACGGCCATCGACCAGATCGGGGCCGGCGGCTGATCGAGCGGGCCGAACGCGGCGAGGTGGGAATGGACCGGCACATCGTTGAGCGTGACCGCGCGGCTGGCGGTGAGGCGCTGGCCGAGCACGTCCCAGGTCCCGGTGAACTCGATCTCGGGTGCGTGCGGGTCGAGCGCGACGATGTGCAGGTCCCCGGTGTCGCTGTGCAGTGCCCTGGTGAACAGGCGATCGCAGACCGGCCCGCCGGTGGCGAATCCGGACTCGCCGGTGACGACGAGGCCGCCGTCGACGGGGATGAGCTTCGGCAGGCCGAGCCGGGATGTGCCTGGGCTGGCCCACAGCCACCGTTGGGCGGCGGTCTGCCGCAGCTCGTCGCGGGCGGCGTCGGTGCCGAACGACTCGATGATCCTCAGCCATCCGTAGTGGTAGGCGAGTATGTGGGCGATCGAGGTGTCGGCGCGGGCGATGATCCGTGCCACCTGCAGTGCCGCCCGCCAGGGTGCGCCGTGACCGCCGAACGACTGAGGGATGGTGAGTCCGAGTAGGTCGTGCTCGCGCAACAGCTCGATCTCCGCGACGGGCTCGGCGTTGGCGCGATCGCGGTCCACCACGTCCTCGCGGAGGATGCCGGCGACCTCGCCCGCGACCGCGGTCCAGCGGTCGACCTCGGGGTCGTCCGGTGCGGTGGGGTCGGGAATCAGGTCGATGCTGGTCAATGCTTCACTCCAACGATCCATGAGTAGCCGGGGGCAGCGCCGTTGAGCACGTGGTCGCCGACGGCGCGTTCCTTGTAGATGACCGGGTTGTGGACGGCGAGGGTGCGGGCGTTGCGCCAATGCCGGTCGAGGGCCTCCGACCGGCGAACCACCGACGCGCCGCCGGTTTCGAACAGCAGGTTCGCCGCGCGCAGGACGGTGTCGGCGACGGTGATGTAGGCCCGCGAAGCGGTGATCTCGGCGTCGTCGTAGGCGGTCTGCGGCACCTCGCCGTCTGCGCGCAGCCGGTTGATGTGCTCCAGCCGGGCGACAGCGGCGAGCGTGGTGGCCTCGGCCGCGAACGACAGACCCGACAGACGTCCGACGACCTGCTGGACGAGCGGGTCGCCGGCAGGGGTGTCGCCGCTGCCGTGGCTGAACACGCGCCGCCGCGCGCGGACGTAGGCGGCGGCATCGCGCACGATCGCGCGGGCGATGCCGCTGAGGGTCGCGAGGTGAACGAGCTGATAGAACGCGATCATGTAGTTGGGACCGCGGTCGGCGTACCAGAAGACGTCCTCCGGCAGCGTCGCGGCCCCGTTCAGCAGGGTCGTGCCGGACGCGGTCAGTCGCTGGCCGAACCCGTCCCAGTCGTCGACGAGGCTCAGGCCCGGGTCGTCGGCCCGCACCATCGCGAAGCCCTGCTCGTCGTCGCCTCGGCGGGCGAGTACCGCGATCCAGTCGGCGTAGAGGCTGCCGGTGCTGTAGTGCTTGGCGCCGGTGATGCGCCAGTCGCCGTCGTCGTCGGTGATCGTGGTGGCCAGGGCGCCGAGCGCTCCGCCGCCGGTCTCCGTCACGGCATTGCCGATGACGGCTCCCTCGCCGATCCGGCGCAGCCAGCGTTCCCGCCGGGCGGGATCGGTGTCGTGCAGACGTTCCTCGGTGATGCCGAAGTGGGCGCGCAGGATCTGCGGCAGGTTGGAGTCGGCCTCGCCCAGTTCGACCAGCAGCCGGAACAAGTCGGTGATCGACGCGCCGGAGCCACCGTACTGCACCGGCACGCGTACCGCCCCGAACCCGGCGTCGCGCAGTTGTCCCACGGCCTCGTGAGCGAGTTCGCGGTCCAGCTCCCGCGTGACCGCACGCTCGGCGATCTTGGCGAAGATCGGCCGGAATCGGCCGGCGAGCCGCTCGTAGGATTCGTCGGGGCGGGTCACTGGTCCTCCTTGAAGGCACCGCGGTAGCGGGCCGCCGGGTGTCGTTCGTTGATCAGGTCGTGGCCGAACAGCTTGCGGCGGAGGGTGCCGGGCGAGTAGTCGTGCCGGGCGAGGCCCCGTTTGCGCAGCACCGGCAGGACGTGGTCGATGAAGTCGGTGTAGGAATCCGGGATGCGCCAGTTGACGACGTTGATCCCGTCGACGCCGGCGGCCTGCCACTCCTGCAGGGTGTCGGCGATCTGTTCGGGGGTGCCGACGATCCGCGCTCGGCGCGAGAGCAGCGTCGCGAGGTCGCCGACCACGGGGACCCGGTCGGTGACGCCGCGGCGCAGCCATTCCAGGATCCCCTGGCTGCCATCCGTCTCGACCTCGGACAGGGGCGTGTCCGGCGGATAGACGGTGCCGTCGGCTCGGACGCCGAAGTTCATGTGCGCCAGGTACCCGTCGGCGCTGGCGTAGTGCTCGAGCTCGCGCTCGTTGCGGCGGGCCTCCTCTTCGGTACTGCCGATGACGAATGAGAGCGCCTGGAAGAACTTCAGGTCGTCCGGGCGGCGGCCGGCCGCCACCGCGAGTCGGCGCGTCTCGACGATGCCCTCGGCGGCGACCTGCGGTGACGGGGCGGCGATGAAGACCGCTTCGGCGTGGGTGGCGGCGAATGCCCGCCCGGCCGGCGAGGACCCGGCCTGAAACAGCAACGGGGTTCGTTGCGGTGAGGGCGAGGGCAGGTGTGGGCCCTCGACGGAGTAGCGCGGCCCGCGATGCTTGATCTTGTGGATCTTGGAGCGGTCGGCGAACACGCCGCGGTCGCGGTCGCGCAGGAGCGCGCCGTCGTCCCAGGAGCCCTCCCACAGCTTGTAGACGACGTCGACGTACTCCGCCGCCCAGGCGTACCGCTCGTCGTGCGGGGTGAGCCGGGGCAGCCCGTAGTTGCGGGCGGCGTTCTCCTGGGTGCCGGTGACGATGTTCCATGCCACGCGTCCGTGGGAGATGTGGTCGAGGGTGGAGATCTGGCGGGCGAACGTGAACGGCGGGGCCTGCAGGACGCTGCTGGTGTACGCGAGGCCGAGGTGTTCGGTGTTGACCGACAGGGCCGGCAGCAGGACCGCGGGGTCGTTGCTGGGGATCTGCAGCCCTTCCCGCGTGTAGACCTCGTAGTCGCCGTCGCCGGGACCGTACAGTCCGGACAGGATTCCTTTCGGCCCGGGCGTCGGCCGGCGCCAGGGTGCTGACTCCGTACCGAAGGCGTGCGCCGCTCAGCGGTGAGCGGCGGGGAGGAAGGGAACGTGCCCGGCGGCGCCGGACCCGGCGGCCGGCCCGTCGAACAGTCCGCGCCGGCGCAGCAGCGGCAGGACCCCCTCCCCGAACCAGAACAGCTCCTCCAGGTGCGGATATCCGGACAGGATGAACTCGTCGATGCCGAGGGCGGCGTATTCGGCGATCCGGTCGGCGACCTCGGTGTGGCTGCCGACCAGGGCCGTGCCCGCCCCGCCCCGCACCAGGCCGACCCCGGCCCACAGGTTCGGGGCCACCTCGAGGGCGTGGACGTCGCGCCACCCTCGGTCGTTCGCCAGGTCGGCGTGCAGCGCGGTCATCCGCGCCTGGCCCGTCGACTCGCTGCGGGCGAGGTTGCGCTGCGCGCCGGCGACGACGTCGTCGCCGAGGGCATCGAGCAGCGCGCTCGCGCGGCCCCACGCCTCTTCGGCGGTGTCGCGGGTGATGACGTGGAGCCGGATGCCGAACCGGAGTGTCCGTCCGCGCTCCGCCGCCAGTCGCCGAATCCAGGCGAGCTTCTCGGCGACCGCGTCGAGCGGCTCGCCCCAGGTGAGGTAGACGTCGGCGTGCTCGGCGGCGACCGGACCGGCCGCGGCGGACGACCCGCCGAAGTACAGCGGCGGCACCGGGTCCGGCAGGGACGGCAGGGTGGCCTCCTCGACGTGCAGGTGCCGTCCCTCGTAGGTGACGGTCTCGCCGCGCCAGAGCCGCCGCACGATCGTCAAGAAGTCCGCCGTACGTTCGTAGCGTTCGTCCTTGGACAGATGGTCGCCGTAGGCACGCTGCTCGTGTGCCTCGCCACCGGTCACCACGTTGAGCAGGAGCCGGCCCGGCGCGTGGGCGGCGAACGTCGCGGCCATCTGAGCGGCCAGGGTCGGGCTGACCAAGCCGGGCCGGAAGGCCACCAGGAAGGCGAGCCGCTCGGATTCGCGGGCGAGCATCGCCGTGGTCAGCCAGGCGTCCTCGCACCACGCCCCGGTCGGGGTGAGCGCGCCGAGGAAGCCGAATTCCTCGGCGGCGCGGGCGATCGAGGACAGGTACCCGACGCTCGCCCTGCGGTCGCTGGCCGCGGTGCCGGCCTTGCTGCCGTGGCCGCCGCCGACGATGAAGCGGGAGTCGCCGTACGTCGGCAGGAACCAGTGGAATTTCAGGCTCATGGTCGTTCCCCTCAGAGTAGGCCGTGCCGGGGCGGTCGGGTCCGGTCCAGCAGCCAGCGGCCGACGTGCTGGACCTTCCAGCGGCCCGGATCGTGCAGCGTGTGCGTGCGTGCGTCGCGCCAGAAACGCGAAAGGTTGAGGGCATCCGACGCCGAGCGGGTCCCGGCGAGCTCGAACAGGGCCGAGGACGCGTCCACCGCGGCGCGAGCGGTGGCGACCTTGGCGACGGCCGTCGCGACCGACGCCTGGGTGGTGGAGTCCTCGGTCGGATCGGTGCGGGCGGCGTCCACGGCGTGCGCCGCCTCGCGCAGCAGCGCCTCGGCGGCGCGCACGGCGATCTCGACCTCGCCCGCCTGCTGGACCAGCAGCGGGTCGCCGGCGGCCCGGTCGGCACCGCTCTCGAACCAGGGACGGGCCCGCTTGACGTGCTCGACCGCGGCGGTGAGCGCGGCACGGGCGATCCCGGCGTCCAGCGCGGCGTGCAAGACCTGCGCGAACGCGCCGTAGGACGTGGGCCGGTCGAAGATCGGCGTGTACGGCACGACGGCGTCGCCGGGAACGCTGACGGCCGCCAGTCGCACAGTGCCGCTGCCGGTGGTGCGCTGGCCCAGGCCGTCCCAGTCGTCCGCGATCGTGACACCGGCGGCACCGGCGGGTACGAACGCGACCGCCTTGGCTCCCTCGGCGCCGGGCAGCACCGCCCGCACGGCGAGCCAGTCGGCGAACAGCGAGCCGGTGGCGTAGAACTTCTCGCCGTCAAGGACGTAGCCGCCGGCCCCGTCGGGGGTCAGTGTGGTGGCGTCCTCGGTGACGGTCCGGCTCCCGCGTTCGGACTGTGCGTTGGCGAACCGGCGGCCGGCCAGCACTTCGCCGAAGAACCGGCGCTGCTGGGCCTCGGCGCCCTGCAGGCGCAACGCCTCCAGGAAGACGTAGTGGCTGTGCGGGATCTGCGCGATGCTCGGGTCCGCCTCGGCGATCAGCCGGAAGACCTCCACCAGGGACGGGACGCCGACATCGGGGCCGCCGAAGCGGTGCGGCACGGTCAGGGCGAACAGGCCCGCCGCCGACATACGGCCGATCTCCGCGTGCGGCAGGACCCGGTCACGGTCGCGCTCGGCGGCGCCCTCGGCGAGGCCGGCGGCAAACCGCTCGGCGATCTGAACCGCGTCGCCCCCGGTCGTCACCGCCGCCTCCGGAAGGCGCCACGACGCAACACCGGCGGCGGGAGCCGGCGCGCCGGCGACATCGGCGGTACAGGGGAATCTGTCATGGCGGACTCCAGGCGCTCGGGTGACAGGTCGTGATCGTGCAAACCGACATACCGCCGTACGGCAGGCGGACACCGCGCTGTGCCGACAGACGCCACCCACCGTGATCACGTCGTGCACTTCTTCGTGCGATTAGCCCCTCTACCAGCCAAGGAGCTTTCCTACTAAGCTGATGGATATAGTCGAGTATTGGCCGAATCTCTCGCGTCGTCAAATCGGTGTTGACGGCAGACCGATAGGCAAACCCTTGAACCCTGGAGGCGCTCACCGTGCGGATCGAACAGCTCGAGTACCTGGCGGCGGTCACCCGGCTCGGATCGCTCCGCCAGGCGGCGCTCGAGCTTCACGTCTCCCAGCCGGCGCTCAGCGAGACCATCCGCAACCTGGAACGCGAGCTGTCGGTACAGCTGCTCGACCGCCGGCGGTCCGGAGCCAGTCTCAGCGCCGACGGGCGGGACCTGCTGCCCTACATCACGGGAGTCCTGGAATCGGTCGACCGGCTGCTGCGAGCCGCCGACCAGCAACACCAGAGCAAGGTCATGGTCCGGCTCGGGACGGTCAACGCCGCCACGGTCTCACTCCTCGCCCCGGCACTCCAATCCTTCGTGCGGCACCATCCCGAGACCCGTGTGGAGGTACTCCCGGCCCAGCAGGCCGACATCCACCGGCTCCTGCTCGAAGGATCCCTCGACCTCGGTCTGGTCAACGTCCTGGACGGCGATGATCCCGCGCACGACCTGGACAGCACGGTGCTGCTGCACGGCAGGATCGTCGCCTGCGTCGCCACCGGCAGTCCGCTGGCCAAGCGGACGTCGCTCGCCCCTGAGGATCTGTTGACCGGGCCCCTCATCCTCATGCGGGCGGGCTATCTGATGCACCGGTACGTCCACCGCCTCTTCGGCGGCAGAATCCCGCCCTCCAGCTACTCCACCGACGGCGCGGAGATGGGCAAGCTCATGGTCGCCGAAGGGCTCGGCGTCACCGTGCTGCCCGACTACAGCATCATCGGCGACCCCCTGGAGCGCTACGGCGCGATCACCACCCGCCCCCTCGACGCCCCCGACGGCAAGGTCCGGCTGCTGCTGCAGAGCCGCCGCGCACCCCGTATGCCCGACGCGGTCCGCGAACTCCATCGCGCCCTCGTCGAGCAGTCGGCGCGGTTCCGCGATCCCACCGCCCCGGTTACCGAACGCTCCGAGCTGCCATAGACCAACGCAAGGACGGAGGCCGAACCGGGACCAGGTTGACGCCGTTGTGGGCCTCGGCCCGCCAGAAGACCCATGAGCGGTTTTCGATGGTGCGCTTCCACATCCAGAGGGGGCTTCGCCAGGCGATCTTCCGTTCGAACGGGTCGCCAAAGTGGCGCGCGGGCGAGTGGGACCCGGGCGATCGGTGGCCGCGGCCAGTCCTCATCGCTACAGCCGAGTTGACAGGCAAGTGTTTGCTTGCATAACGTTCTGGAGTGTGGAAATGGTCTTCAAGGCGTTGGCCGATCCCACGCGCCGCGCGATCCTCGACGAGCTGACCGACCGGAACGGGCAGGCGCTCCTTGAGATCTGCTCGCGGCTGGCGACCAAGCATGGGCTTGGCTCTTCGCGGCAGGCGATCTCGCAGCACCTCGACGTTCTGCAGGCCGCAGGTCTGGTCGAGATGAGCCGCGAGGGCAAGTGGCGCCTGTACGCGCTGCGTCCAGAACTGCTCGCCGAGGTCGACCGGTGGCTGAAGCCCTACCGCGCGTTGTGGTCGAGGCGCCTCGACACTCTCGAACAACACCTGGAGGAGAACCCATGACCGACAAAACACTGAAAACGACACCCGGAGGAGAACCGATGATCCACGGCACCCTGGAGACGTTCGACGGCCGACCGGCGCTGCGCTTCGAACGCACGTTCGCCCACTCGGTCGAGCGTGTATGGCGGGCGGTCAGCGTGCCCACGGAGCTCGAGCGCTGGTTTCCCGCCGCCGCCGACTGGACACCGGCGAAAGGCGAGACCTTCGAGGCCGCCGGCGCGACCGGCGAGGTGACTGAGGTGAATCCACCCCACCGCCTGGCTTGGACCTACGCCGGCCAGCTGTACAGCTTCGAGCTGGCCGCGCACGGAGACGGCTGCCGGTTGGTCTTCACCCACGTCATCGACGACCGCGCGTTCGCAGCTCAGACCGCAACCGGCTGGGAGACCTACCTCTCGCGGCTCGAGCCCCACCTCGCCGGCGAGTACCTCTCCGAGGAGCAGGCACACGAGCCGTGGGAGAACATTCACGAGCGCTACGCCGAGCGCTTCGGGGTCGATCCGACGCCGGGACGGCAGTTCGCGGCGACTCTGCGTGCCGGCCAATGATGATCCGGTAAGGTCGAGCCGCGGCCAGCGGCCGGTTCACCGACGACCGCACCTCGGCGGCGGGCTCAGCCGGCCGGTCGGGGAGACCGTCCGGCAAAGCCGTTGAGCACGTTGCGCGTCAGCGCCGAGACGCCCTCGTCGACCAGGAGCGAGGCGATGTACGTCATGGAGCCGACGGAGTAGACCTCGCCGCCCCCGTCGGGCAGGTTCCGGTAGACCAGTTCGGCTCCGCCGTTGTCGGGATTGGTCCCCTGCGCCAGTACGACAAAGCCGGGCGGGGTGTTGGGCGTGCGCTTGTCGGTTTCGTGGCCCGAGGCGCCGCCCGGCACGCGCTCGTGCATGCTGTGCGTCCCGAACAGGTCGCCGTTGCGCAGACCCGTGCCGGCGAACGCCCAGTGGTCGGCGTCGAGAACGCGGTACGGCGCGGCGGTGCCCTCGCCGGCGTGGGTGAACGAGACGCCCAGCAGCCGCGCCTGCGCTTCGTGGGTGCGGTGGAAGCGGCTCTCCAGGTGGGCCTCCTCCGGCCGGTCGCCGTCGGGCTGCCGGGTCAGATAGCGGACCCGGCCCGCGTCGACGTGTTCGACCTGGCAGTCGGCGCCGTTGCCGCCGAGATACATCAGCCGGCCGCCACGCCGCTCCACCCAGTCGCGGACCGCGTCGTACTCCTCGGCGTACCAGTACTCGGGGTGCATCTCGGTCAGCAGGACCCGGTAGGCGTCCAGGTCGAGTTCACCGTCGCGCAGTTGGGCATCGGAGTACAGGTCGTAGCCGAATCCCTCGCGTTCGAGCCAGGCCAGCAGCCGCCACAGCCCGGGGGCGAGACTGGAGGCCAGCCGGCCGGTCATCGGGTCGGTCGGCTCGACATCGCGGTCGATGAAGCAGTCGGGTTCGGGCCGTTCGAACGACAGTGGCGGGTAGACGTCGTCGGCGGCGGTTTGTGTGACGCTGTTGCCGATGCGGTACCGGGCGAGGTCCTGTCGTGCGTTCACCGTCGGGGTGGGTGGCAGGCCGGACTCGTTGATGTAGTTGCTGCGCCCACCGAAGCGGTTGTAGGCGTTCCAGTTGTTGGTGGCGGCGAGCACCGCGATCGGTTCCCGGGGAGCGGCGGGGGCGACCACCCACGGGAATGAGAAGAACTCGCCGCGCTCGTTGTGCACGTGCATGTAGTAGAGACCGGAGCGCTGCGGTCCGCCCAGCCGGCGGACGTGGCCCGGGCTGGTGAAGCCGACGGTGTTGAAGCGCACCCCGGTCTGCGAGAAGTCCTCGTCGGGAAGGATCTGCGCCATCGCCCGCGGGCCGTGCTCGTCGAACCAGCCGAGCAGTTCGACCGGCTCCTTGCGCAGGCCGTAGCGGAACAACTCGGCGCGGTACGGTGCGACGGAGTGCACGCGCAGCTCCGCCGGCTCGCCGGAGCGTGACCATTTGGGCCACATGAATCCGGTCAGGGCGTCCGACAGCAGCCGTACCTGCAACGGTTGCCGGGACGGCAGCGTCGCGGTGAGGTGCTTCGCGCCGAAGCCCGGCATCGCGAGCGTGAGCCGGTACTCCCCCGGTCGCAGGTCGGCGACGATGGCGCCGCTGGCGGTCGAGGCGGCCTGGGCGACGATGTCGCCGTCGCGGGCGAACTCGACCGAGACGCCGGCCAGCGCCAGATAGTTCTCGTCGCTGACGTACCCGATCAACATGACGCTGCTGTCTCCTATCGCGGCTGGTCTGCGGTGAGTGAGCCGGCCACGTCGGCGGCGGTCCGCCTCGCTCGGGGATCGTCGGCGAAGTGGCAGGCGACTTGGTGCGTGGTGCGGTGGTGGCCAGGGGCCAGCGCCCGCAACGGGGGTCGCTGGGTGGAGCACACCTCAGGCGAGCCGAGCATGTCGCGCAGCGGGCAGCGGGTGTGGAACAGGCACCCGGTCGGCGGGTTCTCGGGGCTCGGGATGTCACCGCGCAGGATGGTGCGCTGGCGGGTCTTCTCGACCAAGGCGGGTACCGCGGACAGCAGCGCGGCGGTGTACGGGTGCCGAGGGTCGCTGTACACGGCCTCGGACGGACCGGTCTCGACGATGCTGCCGAGATACATCACCGCCACCCGGTGGGCCAGGTGGCGTACCACCGCCAGGTCGTGGGCGATGAACAGATACGCGATGCCCAGTTGCCGCTGCAGGCTGGCCAGCAGGTTGACGACCTGGGCCTGAACCGACACGTCCAGGGCACTGACGGGCTCGTCGCAGACGATGATGTCGGGCTCCACCGCCAGGGCCCGGGCGATGCCGATGCGCTGCCGCTGACCGCCGGAGAACTGGTGCGGGTAGCGGGCGGCGAAGGACGGGTCCAGGCCGACCAGCTCCAGCAGCTCGGACACCCGGGCCGCGCGGCGGCCGGCCGCCAGGCCGTGAACCCGCAGCGGTTCGGCCAGTGCCTGGCCGACCGACTGGCGCGGATCGAGGCTGGCGTACGGGTCCTGGAAGACCATCTGCACCCGCCGGCGGTAGGGCCGTAGCCGGGTGCCGTGCAGGGCGAGCAGGTCCTGGCCGTCGAGCCGGATCGTGCCGTTGCTGGGCTGGTTCACCCGTACCATGGCCCGGCCCACGGTCGTCTTGCCCGAGCCGGACTCCCCCACCAGCCCGAGGGTCTCGCCCCGGTACAGGTCGATGGACACGTCGTTGACCGCGTACACCCAGGAGGCCGGTCGGCGCAGCAGACCGTGGCGCACCGGGAAGCGGACCTCGAGGTCGCGGACTTCCAGGACAGCGGTCTCGTCGGTGTCGTGCGCGGTCATGGGTTCCCACCTGATGTCGTGTCCTGCAGGGGCGTGAGCCGGGGGCTCCAGCAGGCGACGCGGTGGCCCGGACGCAGCTCGCTCAGCGCCGGTTCCTGCGTCTGCGCCTGCGGTGCCGGGTGCGGGCAACGCGGCCGGAACGGGCAGCCGGGCAGCTCGCTGCCGAGATCCGGTGGAGCGCCGGGGATCGGGCGCAGCGGCGCGTCGCGGGGGGCGTCCAGCCGGGGTACCGACTCCACCAGCCCGGCGGTGTAGGGGTGCTCCGGCCGGGCGAGGACCTCGGCGGTGGCGCCGTCCTCGATGATCCGCCCGGCGTACATGACGGCCAGCCGGTCGGTGCTGCCGGCGACCACGCCGAGGTCGTGCGTGATCAGCAGCATGCTCATCTCGGTGGTGGCCCGCAGTTCGGCGAGCAGTTCGAGCACCTGTGCCTGGATGGTCACGTCCAGCGCGGTGGTGGGCTCGTCGGCGATGAGCAGGGACGGTCCGCAGGACAGCGCCATGGCCACCATGGCCCGCTGGCGCATGCCGCCGGAGAGTTGGTGCGGGTACTGCCCGATGCGCCGGGCGGCGTCGGGGATGCCGACTCGCTCGAGCAGTTCGACGGCTCGGTCGCGGGCCGCCCGTCCGGTGGCGATGCGGTGCGCCCGCAGCTGCTCGGTGATCTGGCGGCCGATGGTGTGTACCGGGTTGAGGCTCGACAGCGGGTCCTGGAAGATCAGTGCCAGTGAGCGTCCGCGGATCGCGCGCAGCTGCCGTTCGGGCAGCCCGACCAGGTCGCGGCCCTGGAAGCGGATCCGTCCGGCGGTGATGCTCGCCGTGCGGGGCAGGAGCCCGAGGATGGCCAGGGCGCTGACGCTCTTGCCGGAGCCGGACTCGCCCACCAGGCCGAGGGACTCGCCCCGGTCGACCTGGTAGCTGAGTCCCCGCACCGCCCGGACTCGGCCCTGCCGGGTGCGGAATTCGACGTGCAGGTCCTCGACCTCGAGCAGACGGGTGTTCATCGGCTCCCCTTCGGGTCCATCGCGTCACGCAGGCCGTCGCCAACGAAGTTCACCGCGAGCACGGTCAGGACGATCGCGACGCTCGCCGGCACCCAGATCCACGGCCGGTTCATGAGCACGACCGGCGACTGCGCGGCGTTGACCATCTGGCCCCAGCTGCTGGTCGGAGGCCGCACGCCAAGGCCGAGAAAGCTCAGCCCGGCCTCGACCAGGATGGCGTTGGCGACGCCGAAGGTACCGACCACGGACAGCGGGCCGAGCAGGTTGGGCAACAGGTGGCGCAGCACGATGCCCCGTCGCGGCACGCCGATGACTTCGGCGGCGGTGATGAACTCGCGTTCGCGCAGCGCCAGCACCTGGCCGCGGACGAGGCGGGCCGCCGCCGGCCAGGTGGTCAACGCGATCACCACGGTGACCGAGACGAGGCTCGGGCCGGCGATGGCGACGAAGACGATGACCATCACCAGCGGCGGGACGCTCATGACCGCGTCGGTGATGCGCATGAGCAGCGCGCCGATCCACCGCCCGTAGAAGCCGGCGAGCATGCCGACGGTGATGCCGATCAGCAGCGAGATGGCCACGGCGCCGAAGCCGACGATCAGTGAGGTACGGGCGCCGAAGACGAGCCGGGCCCAGATGTCGCGGCCGACGTTGTCGGCCCCGAGCAGGTGGCCGCCGCCCGGCTTGTGGTTGACCGCGGTGAGGTCCACCTCGTTCGGTGCGTGGGTGGCGACCAGCGGCGCCAGCAGAGCCAGCAGGACCACCACGGCGAGGATGCCGACGCCGAGCAGGGCCATGCGGTGGTCGGCGAAACGGCGCAGTGCGGGGTACCGTCCGGCATTCGCCGCGGTCGACGATGCGGACCCGGCCGGATCGGCGGGCACGGCGAGCGGTGGGGGGTCGAGGTCAGACAAGGCGCACCCTCGGGTCGGCCCGCACGTAGGCGAGATCGGCAAGGAGGTTGGCGACGACGACCGAGAGGGCGATGACGAGGACGATGCCCATCATCAACGCCACGTCCCGGTTGCCCGCGGCCCGCACGGCGAGCTGTCCCATCCCGGGCCAGCCGAAGACCTGCTCCACGATGACCGCGCCGGCCACCATCTCCGGCAGCGTCACGCCGATGACGGTGATGATGGGCAACAGCGCGTTGCGGAACGCGTGGGACCACACCACCCGGCTGGGCCGCAGGCCCTTGGCCCGGGCGGTGACGATGTACTCCGAGCTGAGCACGTCGAGCATGCTCGCCCGGGTGTACCGGATCAGCGGCGCGGCCACTCCGATGGCCAGCACACTGCCCGGAAGGGCCATGTGGTGCAGCAGGTCGCCGAACGACTCGTCGCCCAGGGTGTACATGCCGTTGGTGGGGAACAGGCCGAACTGCACGCTGAACAGGTAGATGGCGGCGAGGGAGAAGACGAAGCCCGGGATGCCCACCAGCAGGATGGGCACGGAGCCGAGCAGGTAGTCGACCGCCGTGCCGCTGCGCACGGCGGCCACCACGCCGGCCGTCAATGCCAGCACGGTACCGACGACGAGCGCGGCACCGACCAGCATCGCGGTCGGCCCCAGGTGCGCCAGGATGTCCTCGGCGACCGGCAGCCCGTCGGAGGATGAGGTTCCGAGATCGCCGGTCAGCGTGTTCTTCAGCCAGGTGGCGTACCGTAGCGGCAGCGGACGGTCCAGGCCGAGAGCTTCGCGCTTCTCCGCGATCTGATCGGGCGTCAGCTGGGCGACGACCTCGGGGCTGAGCCGCACCGTCAGCTCGTCGCCGGGTGCCAGGGAGAGACCGAGGTAAACGATCACGGAGACCATCCACAGCACGATCGTGCCGGTGAGCAGTCTTCGTAGCGCGTAGTTCCACATGCGGTCTCTCCCTGGTCGGTGCGGGCCCTGCTCGGTGGGTGGTGTCTAGCCGGCCAGCGTCCAGCCGTTGACGTTGAACGCGGTGTCCCGCTCATTGGCGTACACCTGGAAGGTGCCGCCGAGCTTGTTGGTCCACGCGTTGTAGGAGGTGGTCTGCCACAGGGCCACCATCGGCACGTCACGGTTGAGGATCTGGGCGACCTGCTTGTACAGGTCGGCGCGGGTCGACGCGTCGGTGGTGCCGCGTGCCTGTGCGTACAGGTCGTCCATCTGGCAGTTGGCGTAGAAGCTGCTCAGCGGGGCCTTGCAGTTGAAGTACCCGGAGCTGCGGTCGGGCGACAGGCCCATCGAGCCGCCGGCGTTGACCGTCATCGGGTACTTGGCGTCCTTGGACGCGTTCGCCGCCGACCAGGCCGCGGAGTCCAGCGGCTCCAGCACCGCGTTGAGCCCGACGTCCTTGAGGTACTTCTGGATGGCCGGCATCATCTGGTCCCAGGCAGGGTCGACACCCTGGGCGTAGGAGATCTTGAAGGGCTGGCCGAGGTCGAGGCCCGATGCCGCGAGCAGCTGCTTGGCCTTGTCCGGGCTGTACTCGTAGCGGTCCAGCGCCGTGTCGTTCTGATCGAAGCCGGGCAGCACCCAGCGGATCTCGCCGTTGTCGCCGAACAGGCTCTTGAGCATGGCGCGGCGGTCGATCGCGTAGTAGATCGCCTGCCGCAGCCGGACATCCTTGGCCTGCGGGTGGTCGGTGCGGAACTGCAGGAACTGCGCGGCCGGCGAGACGACGAACTTGGTGGTCAGTCCCTTGACGCCCGACAGAGCCGGCGCGTCGGTGGCCGCGTCGTTGAGCACCAGGCCCAGCTCACCGGCCTGCAGCTGAGCGGCCACCGATTCGGGCTTGACGTTCAGCTTGAAGAACAGCGTAGCGATCTTGGGGGCGCCGCCGAAGTACTTCGGGTTCGCCTTGAACTGCAGATACTGGTCGGGTACCGCCTTCTCCAGCACGTACGGGCCGGTGCCGACCGGCTTGGTCTTGCTGAACTCGACGGTGCGCACGTTCTCGGCGGTGGCGTCCTGCAGCAGGTGCTTGGGCACGATCGAGTACACGGCGTCGGTGAGGTTGCGGACGAACTCCGCGTTCGGCGCGGCCAGCGTCAGCTTCACGGTGTGCTCGTCGATCGCGGTCACACCCGACACCGGGTTCTTGGTGCCCTTCGCCTCGGTCGCGCCGACCACCTGGCGCCACTGGGTGGGCTGGTAGCCGACATAGGCGGTGGAGCCCAGCTGGGCAGCCTGGGTGACGGTGAAGACCACGTCGGCGGCGGTGAAGGGCTGACCGTCGGACCAGGTGACGCCCTGGCGCAGGTGGAAGGTGAACTCCTTGGCGTCCGGTGACTGCTCCCAGGTCTGCGCGAGGTCCGCGATGATGGTCTTCTCATCCGGGGCGATCTTGACCAGGTTGGAGAAGATCAGGGAGTTGACGACCGCGTCGTTTCCGGTGCTCTGGTTGCTCGGCCCGAAGCCGGCGGTGTTGATGCCCAGGCGGGTGAAGGTCAGGCTCGTGTTCGACTGGGAGGTTGCGGTGGACGACTTTCCACAGGCGGCGACCAGCGTCGCCGTTGCCGCGAGGAGCGCCAGGCCGGCGCTCAGTCGCGCTCTCCGAAGAACCATGCTCTCTCCATTCCAGTGGCGCCAGGTCGCGGCCGTGGCCGCGACCGTCAGGGGTAGGGGTTGTCGGTGCGGCGCGATGCCTGTGCGGTGTCTGCGCCGACCGGGTCGGCGTCGAACCGATGACCCTGGTCGTCGCTCACGCTGACGAAGCGGGTCTCGATGTCCTCGCGGAGCGAGACCGCCAGGCCGGGCCCGTCCGGAAGCCGGGCGGTGCGGCCGTCGACGGTCAACGGCTCGGCGAGCACGTCGTCCTGGTAGTAATGCGCGCCGATGATGTCGGAGGGAATGTGGGTGGACAGCCCGGCCGCCGCGGCGCCGGCCTGCAACTGGGCAGCGGCCCCGACGCCCAGCTCCCCGTTGGAGCCGATGACGACGGTCAGGCCGAACGCGTCCGCGAGGCGGGCCATCGACACCAACCGGCCCGGGCCGCCGCTCTTGCCGATGTAGAGGCTCACCACATCGGCCGCCTCGGCGCGCAGCACCGAGACCAGATCGTCCGTGCCGAAGACGCTTTCGTCGGCGACGATCGGCAGCCCGAGGTCGCGCAGCTGCCGCATGCCCTCGAGGTCGCCCGGTTCCACCGGCTGTTCGAGGAAAGCCGGGGCCGACGGGCGGATCAGTTCGACGGCGCGGCGCGCCGCGTCCCGCCGGTACCCGCCGTTGGCGTCGAGGCCGATGAAGGCGTGCGGTCCGCAGAGCTGCCGGGCCAGCGCCACCCGTTGCGCGTCGGCGACCGGGTCCAGCCCGATCTTCACCTTGAAGGACTCGAACCCGGAGGCGACGGCCGCCCGATGGGTGGCCCGTAGCCGGTCGCCGTCCCCGCTCAGCGAGCACTTCACCGGTATCTCGGTGCGCAACGGGCCGCCGAGCGCGACGGCGAGCGGGACGTCGAGGGTACGCGCGTAGGCGTCCCACAGCGCGGTGGACAGGCCGGCCTTGGTGAACGGCGAACCCGCCAGCGCGCGGTCCATGCGCCGTTCCAGGTCGGCCACCGGCGCGATCGGCTGCCCGATGACGGCGCCCGCCAGGACGGTGCGGATCAGGTACTCACCCGTGGCGCCGTCCTCGCCGCTCCAGGTCAGCGTGGCGCTGACCTCGCCGATGCCGGTCACCCCCGCCGACGTGACGACCCGCACCAGCAGGAAGTCGGACCGGTCGTGCACGCCCCGGGCGCCGGCTACCACGAGTTCCGGCTTGACCGTCGGGCTGACCCGCACGGTCTGGACGTCGACGATGGTCGCGTCGATGGCGCGCTTGCCGGTCGTCGGGCTGCTCATCGGGCGGCTGCCGGTTCGGTGCTGGCGCTGCCGGACGCGATGCGCGCGGCGGTTCGTTCGCGGCACAGGCGGTAGGCCTCGGAGAGCAACTCGCGCCGCCGCTGGTCCACCCCGACCAGCGGGAGCCGTACCTCGTCGGAGGCGAACACGCCGATCTCCCGCAGTACTGCCTTGCTCGTGGCGATCTCGTCGCCGATCCCGAAGACGTGCAAGAACGGCAGGACCTCGGCGGAGAAGATGGCGAACGCCTCGGCCAGCCGCCCGGCTCGGGCCAGTTGCCAGGTCTCCCGGAAGGTGTCGGGGAAAATGGCCGGGGCGATGACCATGACGCCGTCGACGCCGGCGTCGAGGTATCGGAACAGGATCGGGTCGTCGCCGCCGAGCACCGTCAGCCCGGCCTGTTGCCAGGCCGATACCTTGCCCAGCCCGTGATCGGTCAGCTTGACCGTGTTGAGCCGGGCGATCCCCGCGGCGTACTCGAGGATCTGCTCGATGGTGACGGCGGTCGCGGTGGGCGTGGGGTTGTCGTAGAACACCACCTCGGTGTCCACGGAGGCGGACAGCTCGGCGAGGTAGCCGCGCAGGCCGGCGCGGGTGTTCGGGAAGTAGTAGGGCGAGGCGCACAGGACGCCGGCGGCGCCGTGCTGCGCGGCGTGCTGGGCCAGCCGCACGCTCTCGTGCAGCGAGGTGTGGGTCACGCCGACCACGACGGTCTTGTCCTCGGGGACCATGGCGAGCGCCGCCTCGGTGATGTCCATCCGCTCCCGCGTCGACATCGACGGCGCCTCTCCGGTGCTGCCCAGCAATGTGTAGCCGTCGACCGATGCGAGCGTGTGGTCCAGGAGGCGGCGGAAGCTTGCCGCGTCGAACCGGCCCCGGTCGAACGGTGTCGGTATCACGGGCAGGATGCCTGCGATCGTCATGGCGTCGTCCTGGCTCCTTCTACTGACGGATGACCCGGTGCGCTGTGCCGCGTGCTACAGCGTCGACCATCCTGTTAGTCATGCCTGTTAGTCATGCGAACACTGTGACTGCGTAGCGAACAGGCTAGGATCACCGTTCGAGGAACACAAGAGGCGCGGCCGCAGAAAGACGCACCCTCACGAGGGACACTCGTCCGCAGCCTGGACAGATCGGACTGTTCGCCTACGCTCACGAATCAGCCCGGGTACCTCGACTGATAGCTGATGCCGAATCGGCCGTGCGTCGAACGCGGTGTTCGCTTCGAACCGGCGGGCGGCCCGCGACCACCGGAACGACTCCGCACCCCCGGCTGTTCACCAAGCAGCACCGCGTGTACGGTGAGCGGACAGTCCTTGGTCGAGCATGGAGCGGGGATCACTGGTGGCGGGTGGCGGCGATCTGAGCAGCCTGGAGAAGGGGCTGGTCATCCTGCGGGAGCTGGCGGGCTCGGAGGGCGGCATGACCGCCGGGCAACTGGCGCAGGCTGCGGGCCTCAACCGGACCACCACCTACCGGTTGTGCGACGCGCTCGAACGGGGCGGCTGGGTTCGCCGCAGCGCTGCCGGCGACACCACGGAGTTCGAGCTCGGCGTCTCCGCGCTCGGTCTGGCCGTGCTGATCACCGACAAGTACGACACCGAGGCTCGGCTGCGGCCGGTGATTTCCGAGCTGGCCCGGGCGATCGGCGAGACCGTGCACGTCGGCGTGCTGGCCGGCGCCGAGGTCGTGCACGTGGCGCGCGCGCTGCCGACGTCCGGGATCAGCGTCGCGGCGCGGATCGGCACCCGCGAGTATGCCCACTGCGCGGCCCTCGGCAAGACACTGCTGGCCACCCTGGACAGCGAGGAGTTCGAGGAGCTCTACCCTGACGAGCGCCTGCGCACGCAGACGATCAACTCGCTCGCCACCCGCAGCGCGCTGCGTCAGGACCTGGCCACGGTGCGAGCCCGGGGATACGCGCTGGACGAGGAGGAGGGCACGCTGGGCATCAAATGCGTGGCCACAACCATCTTCGCCGCCGGCACCCAGCCCTACTTCGCGCTGAGCGTGACGAGTGTCCCGGCCCGGATGGTCGAGGACCGCCTGCCGGATGTCGTCAGCGCGATGCGGGGCGCCGCGGCCCTGCTGACCGCCGCCTTCGGCGGGACCGTGCCGCGCCACTGGGGCAACGGCGCGCCCGCGGCGGTCGCGCCCGCCGCGCAGCACGTGACCGACGCCGACGCGGGCGCCGCGCCCCGTGCCTCACGCCGCGGCAAGACCCCGGTCAGCGTGCCTCAGCAAGCCGCGCCAGCAGCCGACTGACAGCGTCATTGCCGTGCGCGGACAGGGCCGAACCGATGCCGCAGGCCAAATGTCCCGGCCGCGATCCACTGCGGTGCCGCCTCGATGCTGACCCCGCCGGTGGGCACCACCGGCACCCGCGGGAGCGCGGCCAGGACGTCGCGCATCACCGCCGGGGAGTGGGCCGAGGCGGGGAACAGCTTGACGGCGTCCGCTCCCCACTCCAGCGCCCGGGTCCATTCCGTCGGCGTCGCCACCCCGGGAATCACAGCCATGCCGCAGCGGTGCGCGGCGCGCCACTGCGCGGTGCATCCTCGGCTGTAAGACTACGTAGTCACAAGTCGACGTCAACAGCCGGGAACCCTTGCGTGGCACCGATACCCCCGCCTATGGTCGGGAGGCCGAGATCGGTTCGAGGCATCGTAGGGCTCATCGCCGCTACGGTTGGCCCGCAGGTTGGGTGTTGAGCGTGGCGCTATTGCACTGGGCGGACTGCGACCGGGAAACCCTGCGGCAGCATCTGCCTTCGGCGCTGGTGGTGCTGCCCGTCGGCGCCGTCGAGCAGCACGGTCCGCACCTGCCGACCGGCACCGACGCGTTCATCGTGGAGGCGACCGTCGAAGCGGCCGTGCGGCAAGCCGCGCCGAGCGCGCCGCGGGATCTGGTGCTCGTGCCCACGCTGCGGTTCGGCGCTTCGGACCACCACTTCCCCTTCGGCGCCACACTGTCGCTGACCGTCGAGACGCTCACCCAGGTGCTGATCGACCTGGCCCGGTCGGTGGCCGCGGCCGGCGGCCGGCGGCTGCTCATCGTCAACGGGCACGGCGGCAACCGGGGCGCGTGTCACGCCGCGAGCGCCGCAGCGGCCAGCCGGTATGGGCTGTCGGTGGGTCACCTGGACTACTGGCAGCTACTCACCGGGCCGGATGACGCCGACCGGGTGGACGAGGACCCGCGGTCCGGCACCCCGATTCCAGGACATGCCGGCGCCTTCGAGACCTCGATGATCGCGCACCTGCGCCCGGCACCGGTCGGCAACGTCCCGCACCGCCCGTCACCGCCACAGGTGCCCGAGGTCCCCGACGTGATGCTGCACGACGACGAGATCTGGCGGCACCTCGACGGATACACCGATGACCCGTCCGGCGCCAGCGCCGAGGCCGGCGCACAGTGGTTCGCCCGATGCGTGGCGCGGCTGTCCGAGCGCATCATCGCCGTAGCGGCCACAGAGGTCGCCGTCGTCAAGAATTGAGGACCACAGCGTGATCGTCGACGTCCACGCGCACACCCCCACCCATCGCCACGCGGTGCCCGCCGAGGAGCTGCTCAGCTTCGACGGCTGGCGCACGGACCGCACGGTGGTGACCACGAACTCCTGGGACGACTACGACCGCGCCATGGCCGGCTGCGACGTGTCGATCGTGTTCAACATCGCGGTCGACGACCCATTGAGCGCGACCGGCATGAGGTACCGCCCCGAGGACACCAACGAAGCGACGGCCGAGTTCTGCGCGGACGCGCCGCACAAGCGGATCGGCTTCATGTCGGTCAATCCGCTGTGGCCCGGTGTCATCGACGAGGTCGACAAGTGGCGGGAACGGGGCCTGGTGGGCATCAAGCTCGGCCCCAACTACCAGAACTTCGACCCGTTGTGCGACGAGGCCGTCGCGTTGTATGCCCACGCCGAGCGGACCGGCCTGCCCATCCTGTTCCACCAGGGCGCGTCGCCGATCCGCCAGGCCCCCCTTCGGTACACCTACCCGCTCGTCACCGACGAGGTGGCGCTGCGCTTCCCCGAACTGCGGATCGTCATGGCGCACATGGGCCACCCGTGGGGACGCGAGACCGTGGCCACCATCCGCAAGCACCCGCACGTGTATGCCGACGTGTCCTCGATCTACCTGCGACCGTGGGTCTGTTACGAGTCGCTGCTGTACGCCACCGAGTGGGGCGCGGCCGGCAAGCTGCTCCTGGGATCGGACTTCCCGATCGCCAACACCGCCGAAGCTATCGCCGGACTGCGCCGGGTCAACGACATCCTCGACGGTACCGCGCTGCCGCGCATCTCCACCGAAGTCATCGACCGCATCATCCACGCCGATGCCCTGGGCGCCCTGGGCCTGACCCTGCCGTAGCGGGCGTCCGGCGGGCCTGCCGGTCGGCCGGCCCGCCGGGTCCAACCCGGTCGAGCCGGCCTACTCGGCGACCTCCCGCGACCGCAGGCGCGACCGCAGCCGCTCGTCCCGCTGCGACAGCGCGGCACGGGCCGCCTCGGCCGGCCATGGGTACACACCCGAGCCGGTCTTGAGCCCGAGCCGCCCCGCCCGGACCCGCCCCAGCAGCTCCTCCGGAGGCGCGAACCGCTCGCCCAGCTGTCCGGCCAGGTACTCCAGGATGCCCTGGTACACGTCCAACCCGTTCATGTCGGCCACCTGGAAGGGCCCGTAGTCCCCCAGCCGGAACCCGAACGAGTCGCGCACGATCGCGTCGATGTCCTCCGCGGACGCGACACCCTCCCCGAGGCAACGGAACGCCTCGGCGATCATCGCGAACTGGATGCGGTTGCCGACGAACCCGGCCCGGTTCGCCACCACGGCCGGCGACTTGCCCACCGACCGCAGGAACGTGGCCACCCGGTCCACCACCGCCGGATCCGTGTCGCGGGCGGGCACCAGCTCGACGCACGGCACCAGGTAGGCCGGGTTGTACCAGTGCATGCCCAGCGCGCGACCGCCCGCGCCGAGGTCGCCGACCACGACGTCGATGTCGAACGAGGACGTGTTGGTCGTCAGCACCGCCTCGCCGCCGACGCACCCGGCCAGCCGCTGCCACACCTCGCGCTTGGCCTCGATTACCTCGGGGATCGCCTCGACCACCAGCTCGGCGCCGTCAACCGCCGCCGGCAGATCGGCCGCGGACCGCACCCGCGCGAGCATGCGCGCCGCCTCGTCCGCGGGCAGCTCGCCGCGGCGAACCGCTGACTGCACATCCTCGGCCAGAGTCGCCCGGCCCGCCTCGGCCAGCGCTTCGTCACGGTCGCACAGTGACACCGCGACGCCCCGCCCGGCCAGCAGCCGGGCGATGCCGCGACCCATCGTGCCGGCGCCGACGATCGCGGCCCGCTCGAATCCGTCCATCCGCTACGCCGGCTGGACCCGGACGATCGCGTCCACCTCGGTGGGACTGCCGGTGGGCAGCTCCGCGACACCCAGCGCCGTCCGGGCGTGCGCACCTCGCTCCCCCAGCACCCGCAGGAACGCCTCGGTCGCCGCGTCCGCGACCAGATGCTGGTCGGTGAACCCGGGGACGCTGGCGACGTAGACCGTGATGCGGTCGACCTGCACGATCCGGTCCAGGCTGCCCAGCTCCCGCTGCAGCACGGCGAGCACGTTGAGCGCGCACTGCCACGCGCAATCCCGGGCCTGCGCCAGGCTCAGTGCGCCGTCGCCCACCGATCCGGTGTGGCGCAGCGACCCGTCGGAGCCGACCGCGGTCTGGCCGGAGACCGTCACCAGACCCTCGTCGTGCCGTAGCGGCAGGATGGTCGGGCGCGGCCCACCGGCCAGCGGCGGTCCGTCGGTGACGAGCGTGGACAGAAGCGACGATGCTGTGTTCAAAGGTTCCTCATCGGGATCGGGCGAGCCGCGGCTCGCGGGTAGGGGCAGCCGGGCGCCTGGCCCGGGTGGTCGGTGGCTTGCCCGCCGATCGGGCTTCATCGCCACCGTGATGTGCGGTGGATCCGCGCACGATGAGCTCGGCCGGCATCGTGACCCTGCGCGGCGCGGTGGCCGGCTCGGCCACCCGCGACAGCAGCAGCTGCACAGCGATGCGCGCCATCCCCGCGGTCGGTTGCCGAACCGTGGTCAGATCGAAGGCGTCCCACGACGCCATCGCGATGTCGTCGTACCCGACGACCCACACGTCGTCGGGTACCGCTCGGCCAAGCGACCGGGCACCGTCCAACGCGCCGAGCGCGGTCAGGTCGTTGACGCAGAACACCGCCGTCGGTGGCCGGGTCAGGGACAACAGTTCCCGCATGGCGTCCCGCCCGCGCCGGTAGGTGAAGTCGCCGCCGCGGCGATAGTCCTCGGGCAGCGAGAGCCCCACGGCCGCCAGGCCGCTGAGGAAGCCCTTCTCCCGGTCCGCGGATGTGCTCGGCGCCGCTGGGCCGCCGATGTAGCCCACCCGCTCATGCCCCGCGGCGGCGAAGTACCTCGCGATCCGCTGGCCGCCGACCCGGTTGTCGCTCACCACCTGGTCACACTTCCAGCCCGGCATGGCCCGGTTGAGGGTGACGGCCGGGGCACCGGCCCGCATCGCCTCCCGCAGCGCCGCCGACTTCGCCGTCGCCGCCGTGAACATCACACCGTCCAGCACACCCTGCCGGATCGCCTCCAGCGCCGCGTCCTGCCCCGGACCCGCGGACGTCCACAGCGCCATCCGGCATCCGGCGCTGCCCAGCTCCGCGCTCAACTCCTCGATCAGTCCCGGGTAGAACGGGTTGGTCAGGTCCGAGACCACCACGCCGACCGTGCCGCTGCGCCGGGTCCGCATCGCCCGCGCCAACGCGTTGGGCTGGTAGCCGATCTGCGCCGCGGCCTCCAGCACCCGGGTGCGTGTCTCGTCCTTGACGGGACCGGCGTCGCGCAGCACCCGCGAGACCGTCGCCTGCGAAACACCCGCCACCTGTGCCACATCCCTGCTGGTGACCATCGAACCTCCTGCTCCCGCGGCTACCAGGCGGTCCATCCGCCGTCGACCACAAGGGTATGACCGGTGATCAGGCCGGCCATCGGCCCCACGAGGAACGCCACCGCCGCGGCCACGTCGTCCGGCTCGCCGAAGCGTCCCAGCGGGATCCGCGCAAGGAACGCCTCGCGCAGCTCCGGCCGCTCGAGCGTGGAACGGGTCAGGGCGGTGCTGACGAACGTGGGCGCGACCGCGTTGACCCGAATCCCATGAGCGGCGAGCTCGATGGCCATGACCCGGGTCAGCGCCGTGACGCCGCCCTTGCTCGCCGCGTACGCCGCGCGCTCCTCGATGCCGACCAGCCCGGCCTGCGAACCGATGGTCACCACGCTGCCGGGACGCTGCGCCGCGACGAGTCTGCGTGCTACCGCCTGGGTGAGGAAGAAGGCTCCTTTGAGGTTGGTGGCCTGAATCTCGTCCCAGGACTGCTCGTCCACCTCGAGCATCGGCTGGGGCCGGTTGACGCCGGCGTTGTTCACCAGGACGTCCAGCGGCCTCTCCGCCCACACCCGGCCCACCACGGACTCGAACGAGGCCACATCACGCACGTCCAGCACACACGGCTCAGTGCCGTAGCGGTCGGCCAGCTCGTCGGCCGTCGCGGCGTTCCGGCTGGTGCCGACCACCGAGGCACCCAGGCTCGCCAGGCCGTCGGCGACGGATCGGCCGAGGCCACCGCCGGCCCCGGTCACCAACGCCCGGCAACCGTCCAGCCGGAAGTCCAATCCCGCCCCCGCACCGGGCACCCGCGGCTGCTCGCGGGTCACGACGCGGCGGCCGGGGACAGGTCGTGCTCCGTCCAGGTCAGCCGGTCGCCGGCGTACTTCGCCGCCCGCACGTCACCGGATCGGGCGTGGCCCTCGAACAGCTCCACCCGGCTGGCCCGGCCACAGATCCGGCCCAACTCGGCGCTCGTCCGCGGGTCGGTTACCTCCTGGTAGGTCACCGTCTTGAGGTATTTGCCGACCCACAGTCCGCCGGTGTACCTGGCCGCGCCCCGGGTGGGCAACACGTGGTTCGTCCCGATCACCTTGTCCCCGTACGAGACGCAGGTGCCTTCGCCCAGGAACAGCGCGCCGTAGTTGCGCATCCGATCCAACGCGTCCCGGGGCGAAGCGGTGAGCACCTCCACGTGTTCGCTCGCGAACTCGTCCGCCAGCGCGAACATCTCGTCCGAGTCGGACACGACGTGTATCTGTCCGTGGTCGCGCCAAGCGGGCTCGGCCATGTCCCGCGTCGGCATGCCGGGCAGGATCTCGTCGATATGCCGCAGAACCCGCTCGGCCAGCGGGCGTGACGTCGTGATCAGCACCGCCGGCGAGTCGGGACCGTGCTCAGCCTGGCTCAGCAGATCAACCGCGACCACGAACGGATCCGCCGTGTCGTCGGCGAGCACCAGGATCTCCGTCGGACCGGCGAACAGGTCGATGCCCACCTCGCCGAACAGCTGGCGCTTCGCCTCCGCCACATAGGCGTTGCCCGGCCCGGCGAGCATGTCCACCCGAGGGATCGACTCGGTGCCAAGCGCGAGCGCGGCTATGGCCTGCACGCCGCCGAGCAGGTAGATCTCGTCGGCGCCGGCAAGGTGCAGAGCGGCAACGGTGGCGTCGGGAACCACGCCGCGGATCGGTGGAGTGCATGCCGCCACCCGGGACACGCCGGCGACCTTCGCGGTGACCACGGTCATGTGCGCCGAGGCCACCAGCGGGTATCGACCGCCGGGTACATACGCCCCGGCCGCGGCAACCGGAATGTGCCGGTGCCCCAACCGCACGCCCGGCAGCGTCTCCACCTCGATGTCGGCCATCGAAGCCCGTTGACGTTCCGCGAATCCGCGCACCTGCGCCTGGACAAAGCGAATGTCGTCGAGCACGGTCGCCGGCACCCGCGCCACGATTCGCTCGATCTCCTCGCCGCTCAGCCGGAAGCTCTGCGGGCTCCAGCTGTCGAACTTCTCCGAACAGGCCCGCACCGCCTCGTCGCCCCGGCGCCGGACGTCGTCGATGATGGCCGCGACAACCTCGGCAACGGACTGCTGTCCCAGCCGACCCTCACGCTGCGCCTGCTTCAGAGCCGTCACCGGTCACCCCTATGAGATCGTAGTCATGACTACGTAACCATAGCGACCGCCCGGCCGTCACGCCAGGCCCGGTCAACGAGAAGGCAGGCGCCGCTCGGGCAGGCCTACGGTCGCGCGCGATCTCCCGTACCATCTCGATCTCGCGCTCCGGCAGTGACCGTAACCACTTGTCGGGTTCCCGCAGGGGCGCGGTCGGATCGTCATCGCGACCGTCCATTGTCGACAGGCAGGGTGGCCAGGAGCGACCAGCCCGCATCGGGCCGGGGACCGGCGTGCAGCGTGCCACCGAGGGTTTCGACGCGTTCGCGCATGCCAATGAGGCCGTACCCGCCGCGGTGGGAGACGCGGGCGCCGCCACGGGGTGCGTCGTCGACCACCTCGACGGTGACGCCGGAAGCGTTCTGCCCGACGGTGACGGTGACGCGGTGGGCATCCGGCGCGTGCCGGGCCACGTTCGTCAACGCCTCCCGGACGATCCGGTACACGGTGCTGGCCACTTCCGGCGGCCACGCCGCACGCTCATCGGGCATCCGCAGGCTCACCGGCGGGCCCTGCCGGTTGAAGCGCTCGACGAGTACGCCGAGCTGTTCCGGCCCGGCCGAGGCGGGCGGCGCGTCGTCGGTGTCCCGCAGCAGCCCGACCAAGCGACGCATCGCCCGCAGCGCCTCGGCGCCGGCGGTCTCGATCCCGGCCAGCGACTCGGTCACCTGCCGCGGGTTCTTGCGGGCGACGAGATGGGCGGCCTGCGCCTGGATCAGCATGCCGGTGATGTGGTGGGCCACCACGTCGTGCAGTTCCCGGGCCAGCTCCAGCCGCTCGTCCCGGCGTACCTTCTCGGCCGTGGCCACGGCTCGGTCGTCCAGCAGTCGCAGCACCAGCCCGGCCGCGACGGCGCCGAGCCAGGCCGTGACGTTCATCGCCACGACCGCCGACGCGCCCGAGGAGTGCGGCCGGGCGGCGAGGTGGGCGGCGAGGTGGGCGGCGACAACCACGGCCAGTCCCCCAGCGGCAATCGCGCCGGCCGGCACGGGAGACAGCGCGCGCAGGGCCGACCCGACGAGCACGGCGAGCGCCAGCGCCAGGGCCGGTCCCGGCTCGGCCGGCAGGTGGAACACCCACGCACCCGCGATGGCCAATCCCGCGATCCCGAGAGCGACGACCGTCGCCCACACCCGCTGCCGCCGCCGTACGAGTGCCAGCACACAGACCATGACGGCGGCCGCACCACCCGCGAGCCAATACCGGATGCCCCACGTCTGGGCAATCCCGACGGCCTCGATGCCGATCGCGACGAGAAAGACCACGGCGAGGCCAGCCGTCGAAGCGGCCCCGGACAGCCGCGCCCCGATGCTCTCCATGTCGAGGAGGCTAGAACGTCACCGTCCCGCGCGAACCGGCCAAAAGTACGGTCGTCCACGCACCGGCCCCCGCTTTGGACCGATGCCCGGCCCGCGGCGCGCGCCAATCAGGGCAAGGTGATTCTCCGACCCTAGGCGAACGTGAACAGGATCTTTCCGGTGCGTCCTTGTGCCATCTCATGCTCGAACGCCTCGCGGTAGTCGTCCAAGCGGTAGGTCGCATCGACCGGGACGGTCACTACACCGGTGGCGACAAGGTCGCTCAGCGTACGGTAGGTCTGCTCGAGCTCGGCGCGCGGCGCGTGGCGCAGCCAGTTGTGCACCCAGAATCCGGTGTGCGTCACCTCTTTGAAAATGAGATCGTGGGCCGGGACGGCCGGGGGTATGTCGGTCACGAACGCGTAGGTGACGATCACACCCCGGTACCTGAGCGCACCGGCGAGGTCGGCTACGGTCGGGCCGGCCGTGGCATCCAATACCAGGCTGAGCTCCGCACCGTCCAGTGCGTCGGCGATCTGAGCACGCAGGTCGTCACCGGCGACAATCACGCGGTCTCCGCCGGCGTCACGAACGCTCTGGGCCGCCGCCTCGCGCCGCACGATGTTGAGGGTCTTGAGGCCCCGCCAGCGGGCGAGGGCGATGATGCAGCGGCCGACGGCGGAGTTGGCGGCGTTCAGGCCGATCCAATCGCCGGCGGCCAGCTTGGCGTATTTGTGCAACAACAGGTACGCGGTCGCCGGGTTGATCGGAAGCATGGCGAGCTGCAGCGGATCGGCGTCCTCTCGCACAGGAACCACGTTCCGATACGAGGTCGCCACCTTGTCTGCCCAGGTGCCTTGTTCGTAGGTGGGCAGGATGACGACCCTCCGCCCGACCAACCGCGTGCCGGCATCCCCGCCGGCGTCGACCACTCGCCCGACTCCCTCGCCGCCGACCGGGCTGGGCAGCTGGGGCCGGACCCCGTAGTCGCCCCGGACAAGCAGGAAGTCGGACGGGTTGACCGGCGCAGCCTCCATCTCGACCAGGATGTCGTCGGCACCCAGCAGCAGACTGGGCGTCCGCTCGAGCGATACGGACACACGCGGATCGCCGTACGATGTGACGACAAGCTGTGACATCGGTTGAACGATGCCCCACGAACGCGCGATCATGCGGCGCAGGCGTGACGATTTCCGGGACTCGTTCCACCGGGCTTCGCCCGCCGCACCCGCGCTACGAACCGATTGCCGCGGCACCCAGCAGTGCCTTGAGGTCGCCGTAGAAGGCCGGGCCCGGCGTTACCCGGCATGCCTTCAGATCCAGCAGGACGGTTCGCCCGCTGGTGCAGGCGAGCCGTACGTGCACCGGTGTGCTGCCTTGGTGACGGGTCAGGATCTGCTTCAGCTCGCCAACGAGCCGCGGCGTCACCTGAGTGTCTCGCAGCGCCAGCACGATCGGCGCGTCCTCGCCCGTCAGGTCGAGCGGCATCACTTCTTCCACGCTGATGCTCATGGTCTCGTCGCGGACGTTGATCCTTCCCCGGACGCTGACCACTCGGTCTTGCGCGAGTGTCGCTTCGCACCGTTCGTACGTCTTGGGGAATGCCAGGCATTCCACCGCCGCGTCGTGGTCCTCGAGTGTGAGCACCGCCCACGCGTGTCCCTGTTTTGTGATCTTGCGTTGCAGGCCCGCGATGATGCCGCTCACCTGGACCGGGCCGTCGGTGCGGCCTGACGTGAGCAGGTCTGCCAGGCCGATGTCGCGGTGCTGGCGGAGCACGTGTTCGGCGCCGTCGAGAGGGTGACCGGAGACGAAGAGGCCGAGCATCTCTCGCTCGTACGCGAGCAGGGTGGACCGGTCCCACTCGCCCGCCGGCACGGTCACCGCGACGCCGGCGCCGCCCAGGTCGCCGAAGAGGGAGTCCTGGCCCAGGGCCTGGTTGCGTTTCACGCCGATGACCGCGTCGACGGCTCGCTCGTGGACGGCGACCAGGCTCTTGCGGTGATGGCCGAGCCCGTCGAACGCGCCGGCCTTGGCGAGCGACTCGATCACCCGTTTCTGGCACACCACCGGCGGCACCTTGGCGAGGAAGTCCGCGAAGTCGGTGAACGTGCCGCGCGACTCGCGGGCGGCGACGATCGCCTCGACCACGCCCACGCCCACGTTGCGGACCGCGCCCATGCCGAAGCGAATGCCGGTGCCGACCGCGGCGAAGTCGAGGCGGCTCTCGTTGACGTCCGGCGGCATGACGGGGATGCCGAGGCGGCGGCAGTCGGCGAGGTAGACGGCGAGCTTGTCCTTGTCGTCGCCGACCGAGGTGAGCAGTGCGGCGAGGTACTCGCTGGGGTGGTTGGCCTTGAGGTACGCGGTCCAGTACGACACCAGGCCGTACCCCGCGGTGTGTGACTTGTTGAACCCGTAGCCGCTGAACGGGACCAACACGTCCCAGATCGCCCGGGTCGCCGCCGCCGAGAAGCCGCGCTCCCCCATGCCTGCGGCGAACCGGTCCCATTCGGCGTCCAGCACCTCTTTTTTCTTCTTGCCCATCGCGCGGCGCAGGTTGTCGGCGGCGCCCAGCGAGTAGCCGGCCAGTTGCTGCGCGATCGCCATCACCTGCTCTTGGAAGACGACGAGGTGGTACGTGTCGCCGAGAATCGGTTCCAGCGCTTCGGCGAGCTCGGGGTGGATCGGCTCGACCGGTTGCTTGCCGGTCTTGCGCAGCGCGTAGTTGGTGTGCGCGTTCATCTCCATCGGGCCGGGCCGGTAGAGCGCGTTGACGGCGGCGATGTCGGTGAACGTGGTGGGCTGCATCAGCCGCAGCAGGACGCGCATACCGCCGCCGTCGAGCTGGAAGACACCCAGCGTGTCGCCGCGAGCCAGCAGCTCGTACGTCTTCGCGTCGTCCAGCGGCACCCGCAGGATGTCGATCTCGATATCCTTGTTGGCGCGTACGTTGGCGATGGCGTCGCCGATCACGGTGAGGTTCCGAAGGCCCAGGAAGTCCATTTTGAGCAGGCCCATCTCCTCGGCCTGCGTGAACGGGAACCCGGTGATCACCGGGCCGCCGGCTTTCGGGCGAACCAGCGGGATCACGTCCAGCAGCGGCTCCGCCGAGAGGATTACCCCGGCCGCGTGGATGCCGGTCCCGCGGGTAAGCCCCTCCAGGCCCGCCGCGTTGTCCAGCACCAGCCGGACGTCCGGCTCCTGCTCGTACATGCGTCGCAGTTCGGCGGCCTCGCCGTGGCGGGGATGGCCGCCGTCGTGGATCGCGGCAAGCGGGATCTCCTTGCCACCGGCGGCCGGTGGGAACGCTTTGGTGATGCGGTCGCCCAGCGCGTACGGCAGGCCCAGCACCCGGCAGGCGTCCTTGACCGCCGCCTTGGCCTTGATGGTGCCGAACGTGACGATCTGGCACACCCGGTCGTCGCCGTAGCGGCGGGTGACGTACGCGATCATCTCGTCGCGCCGGCGGTCGTCGAAGTCCAGGTCGACGTCCGGCATGGAGATGCGCTCGGGGTTGAGGAACCGCTCGAAGAGCAGCTTGTGCTCGATCGGGTCGAGCTGGGTGATGCCGGTGCAATAGGCGACGATCGACCCGGTCGCGGAGCCGCGGCCGGGTCCCAGCCCGATGCCCTGATCCCGGGCGTACTGGCAGATGTCGGCCACCACGAGGAAGTACCCGGGGAAGCCCATCGTGTCGATCACCGACAGCTCGTGATCGATCCGGGCCAGCACCTGCGGCGGCGGTGTCTCGCCGTATCGCCGCCGCGCCCCGCGCAGCGTCTCGGCGCGCAGCCAGCTCGACTCGGTCTCCCCTTCGGGTACCGGAAAGCGCGGCGTCAGGTCGCGGTGGGCGAAGATCTCGTCGTAGGCCTCGACCCGCTCGGCCACAAGCAGCGTGTTGTCGCACGCGCCCGGGACCTCCTCGTCCCACAGCTTGCGCATCTGCTCGGCGGACTTCAGGTAGTAACCGCTGCCGCCGAACCGGAACCGGTCGGTGTCGGCCAGCTGCTTGCCGGTGCCGACGCACAGCAGCGCGTCGTGCGCGGCCGCCTGATCCTCGGTGACGTAGTGCGAGTCGTTGGTGGCCAGCGGCGGGAGGCCGAGATTGCGGCCGAGGCGGAGCAGGTCCTCGCGGACTCGCCGCTCGATCGGCAGCCCGTGGTCCATCAGCTCGAGGAAGTAGTTGTCCGCGCCGAAGATGTCGCGGTAGCGGGCCGCCGCCGCGACCGCGTGTTCGTACTGGCCGAGCCGCAGCCGGGTCTGCACCTCGCCGGACGGGCACCCGGTGGTGGCGATGAGCCCGGCCCCGTGCTCGGCGAGCAGCTCGTCGTCCATCCGCGGGTATTTCTGGACGTGGCCTTCCAGCCAGGCCCGCGACTGTAGCCGGAACAGGTTGGCCAGGCCGCGGGCGTCGGCCGCCCACATGGTCAGATGTGTGTAGAGGCCCCGGCCGGACACGTCACCGCCCGCGCCGGTCTTGTCGTCGGACTTGCGTAACGCCAGGTTGTCGCTGAAGAACACCGCACGGCGATCCTGACGCGCGCCGGGCGCCAGGTACGCCTCGATGCCGATGATCGGCTTGACCTCCGCCTTGCGGGTGGCATGGAAGAACTCATACGCCCCGTGCACGTTGCCGTGGTCGCTCATCGCCACCGCGGGCATCCCCAGCCGCGCCACCTCCTTGGCCAGCGGGGCGACTTTGGCGGCGCCGTCCAGCATGCTGTAGTCGGTGTGCACGTGGAGGTGCACGAACGAATCCACCACACCTCCTGGTTGTAGGCTGTCGAGCGCAGGAATTCGACCAGGTCAGGAGCCAGGGTGTCCAACAAGCGACACGCGGAGAACTCACAACCAGAGGTTGTGGAGGACCTCGACCTGGGCTCGGTCCGGGCCTTCCTGGCGGTCGCCGAGGACCGCTACTTCGGCGAGGCCGCGGCCCGGCTCGGCATCAGCCAGCAGGCGGTCTCCAAACGCATCGCAACGCTGGAACACGTCCTCGGCGTCCGCCTGTTCACCCGGACGCAGAAGGGCGCCACCCTCACCATCGACGGACAGGCATTCCTGCCCCACGCGCGCGCCGTCATCCAGCTGGCCGAGCGCGCGGTCAGCTCCGTCCGGCCCGGCCACCGCGCACTCCGCGTCGACGTGCTGAACCACACGATCGGGCCGGCCGGCCTTCTCCGCGACTTCCACCGGGCGCACCCCGACACTGAACTCGACGTGCTGACGGGGGTCGGCTCGAACACGACCGCCGCGATCGCCGCCGTCGAAGCCGGCACGATCGACGCCACGTTCCGCGCGGTCACCACGCCCGCGAGGGAACTCCCCGCGGGCATCCAGGCCGCCCGCGTGCTCGACGATCCCCACCAGCTACTGACCGGCCCCGGGCACCCTCTCGCCGACGCCCGCCACGTCACCATGACCGACCTGCAAGGCCGGCGGATCTGGATCCCCGGCATCGTCCCCGGTACCGAATGGGCCGCCTACTACAACGACCTCAGCAACGAATTCGGCCTCACCATCGAGCACATCGGCCCCAACTTCGGCACCGACCACCTGCTGGACGTGCTCGCCGAATCGCCGACGCTGGCCTCACTCGTCGGCGAGCTCACCCGCATGCTCTGGCCCGCGACCTACGACCTGCGCCGCATCCCGATCATCGACCCGACCCCGGTCTACCCGCACTTCCTCATCTGGCACCGCGACAACCCGCACCCAGGCCTGGCGATGCTGCGCAGCTATATCCGCTCCGCACCGCACCGCCATCGGCCCAGTGACGTCTGGGTCCCCACCTGGACGGCCGGCCCGTCCGCACCATGACGCAGCCAGCCAGCCAGCCGGGCGGATCGGTCAAGCGGGCGCCGCTGCGGCGAACGGCGTCGACAGGTTTGGAAGATCACCGCCGGGACCTGGTGAAGCTCGCCTTCGGCCGGGACCTAGCGCTGCCCCGGGTCGCCGGGCCCGCCGAGACGGTCGGTGAGACCGCGTCCGGCGCGGTGCTGGCCGCCGGCACCGGTGACACCATGGGCGCGGCGCTCGGCGTCGGCCTGCGGCCCGGCGACGTGGTGGTGTCGCTGGGCACCTCGGGGTGCGCGTTCGGGGTGAGTGAGGTTCCGACCGCCGACGCGAGCGGGCTGGTGGCTGGCTACGCCGACGCGACCGGCCGGTTCCTGCCGCTGGTGTGCACGCTCAACGCGGCCCGGGTGCTGAGCACGGTCGCCGACCTGCTGGGCCGGTCGCTGGCCGAGTTCGACGAGTTGGCGCTCTCGGCGCCGCCGGGCGCGGGCGGGTTGACGCTCCTGCCGTACCTGGACGGGGAACGTACCCCCAACCTGCCCGACGCGCGCGGTCTGCTCGCCGGGCTGACGCGGGCGAACGCGTCGGCGGCGAACCTGGCGCGGGCCGCGGTGGAGGGCATGCTCGGCGGCCTGGCCGACGCCCTCGACGCGCTCCGCGCCCAGGGCACCCCGGTCAACCGGGTGCTGCTGATCGGCGGCGCGGCCAAGTCCCGCGCGGTACGGGCGGTCGCGCCGGCACTGTTCGACGCGCCGGTGAGCGTGCCGAGCCCCGGCGAGTACGTCGCGCGAGGCGCGGCGCGTCAGGCGGCCTGGGCACTGTCCGGCGGCGCCGAGCCACCCCAGTGGCCAGTCGCGGCCGAGGAGATCGCCGCC